>JBAQLX010000534.1:0-3368 GCA_049302315.1 Desulfosporosinus sp. | reverse complement strand
GGTTCATAAGCTCGCGCCGCCGCCGATCAAATATTTTAGCGCGAATAGTGCGAATGGGTTGAATTTTCGGAACGAGTGAGTTCCTTTCAATATCATCCATCCGATATCTCCTCCTCAGTGTTATGATCATGAGCATTTGTGAAGGGAGTCTAACATTAATTATCGAGTGGTCACAGAAAGTCGTTACCTATTTCATCGAACAATTTAGAGATTACATTAGCTAACTTGGAAAAAGTGTGGACCAAATTATTTTCTCAAGATTATTTAAGAGCAATCCGATATAGAACTAAGGAGTCTGTTTTATAGGGTACTGCATTGGTAAATGAGGTACGAGCTGTTGTGGTAGGGTCTCAGAGGAGGAAAGGATGCGGCTCACAAAAGAGACCTTATCGGAATTGCCTTTATAGGGCGGATTAGATGGCGGTAAAGTGAGGGCAAGTGAGATGAATGATGGACGGTCGAATATCTTAATTGTGGATGATGAAACAGATAATTTACTTGTAATAAAGGGTTTCCTTAAAACTATTGACTGTAATATTCTTACGGCAAGGTCCGGAAACCAAGCATTAAACTCCATGCGCAGATATGAGTTTGCTCTTGTTCTGCTTGATGTGTTGCTGCCGGAAATGGCTGGGTTGGAAATTGCTGAACGGATGAGGGCAAGTGAACGAACTAAAGATATTCCAATTATTTTTATGACTCCTAATAGTATCGATCAATGGTTTCTCTTCGAGGGGAATGAGGTGGGGGCGGTTGATTATTTGCTAAAACCGATCGAACCCGTTATTCTTAAAAGTAAAGTAAGGATTTTCTTAGACCTATATCGACAAAAAAAACTACTGAAAATTCAAGCGAAGTTACTTGAATTAAAAGTTAACGAATTACTTGAACTTAAAGAAGTTAATTGTCATTTAGAAAGCATTTCAGCTCTGGATGGGTTAACAGGAATACCCAACCGGCGTACATTTGATCAGTTTATCGAGATGAGTTGGAAAAATGCGATCAGAGAACAACAACCGTTATCGCTGATTATGGCAGATATAGACTATTTTAAATTATATAATGACAATTATGGTCACCTTCAAGGGGATGATTGTTTAATTCTCGTAGCAAAATCTTTAGTTTCATGCATCAAACGGTCGAATGACATAGTCGCTCGTTATGGCGGGGAGGAATTTATAGCATTGCTACCTAATACGGATAAGGAGGGAGCGTCATTAGTGGCTGAGAGGATGCGGAAAAGCATTGAGAAGTTAGCTATCAAACACCATCGGTCAAAAGTAGCTCACTGCGTTACAATTAGCCTAGGAGTAGCTGAGATAATTCCTCAGCCGTTTGAGTCAATTGCGGATTTTATTAATATCGCCGACAATGCACTTTACATGGCAAAACATGAAGGACGTAATAAAGTGCATGTGGGGACCAATGGTCAAATTAAATACAATAACGTTTTTCTTTCCAAGAAAATCTTTCCTATGTCTTTCAGAGAAACCGTTAATGAAGTCTGGTTTTCAAAGCTCGGTTAAGCAAAAACTTATCCTCGGCCGACTTCCGGAAGTCTGTTGGATTTAGACTTATATATAAACATAATTGGGAGGCAGTGGTGAATGACCACAAATAGAAAACTGAGCGAAAGAACACTCATCTCCAAAACTGTAACCCTCCCTCGTTTGAACCGCTTAAGTCCTTCCTTGGAAGGTACAGCCCTGAAGATCATGGAGGAATCCGGAGAGTTGGCTCAAGCCATAGGTAAATTCAGGGGGCTTAGCGGGGAGCGACAACGCTTGGAAGAAGAAGAAGCTATGCAGATGGTGGCCAGGGAATTGGTCGATGTAGCTCAGACAGCCGTCACTATGATGTTTGTCCTCGAAGAGCAATACGGTATAGATTTGGAAGCCATTTTGAAGGAGCATATCGCAAAATTACGCCTTAAGGGATATTATGATTAGGAAATTAGAAAATCCGAACAGATAAAACTGACCAGGGACGCTCTACCAAAGATGATGATATCTTATTATATAAGTTTCGATTGATAATCTACAAATTCATCTTCCAAACACGACTGTTAATGTAGGCTATTCTAGTAGACAGATGAAGAAAATTACTCGGAACTTATATAGTTAAAATCCCGTTGAAATATTTTCAACGGGATAATATTATTGAACGTGTTATTGAACGGGCTGTTTTTTATACTAGGCAGAAAGTATAACTTTACAGTGGTATACTTTCTGAAGCATAAGTGCAACTAAAGCGGTCGCCTTCGCTGAGGGTCTCTTCTCGCCATTCGTGGCTACAGGGATACTCGGCCATTTGTGGTCAGTGCTTGCAAGAAGGCTAATTCGTGCGAAGACAGTGTCTTCGGGCGGCAGCTAAGTTTTCTTTATCCTTCTTTGAAAGAAGAGAAATATGGGGAGGGGAACGATTATCCAACCAAAACTCTTGATCAGGCTATTGACGGCTCTCTGCTTGGTATTGGCTCTTTCATCAATAATCATTTGATCATACCGACTCTTAAGTTCCGCATCACTTAAAGTTTGGGCTGGCATTACAGGCATTACAGGGGTAGAAGGGGCCACCTCACCTTTATATTGGGGCTGTAACTTATATTGCTCAAAACTCTGATAATACGGAGGCGGAGAAACAATGTCCGCCCCAGCCATAAAAGCAGCGACCGTACCGCCGATTGTCATCATTAACGTGGCAAACAGAATCAAGTAAACATAGACAGTTCTAATCATTTCATCACCCCTTTTCAAAGATTCTTCGCCCCCTTTTTTGACTCCCATGATACTTGCGATGATCAAAACTAAAAGAACTAAAGGGACGATACCCACTAGAATACTCATTACTATGATGACCACCCCACTTTAATAGTATTCTATCATCAATTAATCCCCCTAATTGACCATGCGGTCTATTATAGGTATGTCCATCCCACCAACTTAAAAACAGAGTCCCCGCTAAGACAACGCTAAGGGGTAAAAGGATGTTCCAAGGCTTGCTTAGAACATCCTTTGCATAGGCCCGAAAACATTTTGCAGATTTTCCTCTATACCCAAGAACCTTTCATGTATGCCCCTGCTTTCTGAGAAACTTTATTATATATTATCTCCAGATTGGAAATAATATATAGTTATAGAAGGAATTCGGCTTAAATTTCTAGAATACTAAAGTAAGGGTAAAAATAACAAGAAATCCAAAAAATTATTAAAGATAAGGAGATCAAACTTTGGAAAGACCACAGAGTAATCCTAGTCGTATGGTCGTTATTGAAAACAAGACCAGTGGGGAGCGTTTTCTAGTTGATTTATTGAGGGGTCAAACGTATGATAAATACCAATTTACCAAGATTACCTATCAAGTCCCGC
>JBAQLX010000533.1:0-9372 GCA_049302315.1 Desulfosporosinus sp. | reverse complement strand
CACCGAAGCAGAATAAGGTGTACCTCTCCCACTTGTAGAAGTGGGAGTCTTACGATTGGATAAAAAAACTGCCAACAATTTGGCAGTCGAACGGTCTTAACGCCATACAGCGCCTTAGACTCTGACTTTGCGTCCCAGCTTTTCAATTGGTTTGCCTTTTTCTCAGTTTTACACATTTCTGTTCAATAGTTCATCTGAACAACTAAGTTTATCATATTTGTCTTGAATAATATGTCGGAATGTGTCTTTAACATAAAAAGAGGAAGACCACCAGGAATAATTAGTGAGTCTTCCTTTCTTTATGCATTAACGCCTTACCTAAATCTTAATACCATCTCCGGTAAGGATACGGATAGGGGGGATACGGATATGGGGGATATGAAGAATACGGAACATAACGAGGTGCCGCTAAGGTCCCTAATCCATAACCTAAGGCAAAGGGAATAAGGCCAAAGAACATAAGAACAACTCCTTCCTTAAAATGAAATATAGATTACAATCCATTATATGGAACTAATTATAAATCGTAACTCTTTCTAAACTGGATCTCATAATCAACCGATAAGAGCGCGTTTTGAATTTGTACGCGTGGTGACCGATCAGGAAACATAACCTCTATTGTGCACGTCACGATACCCTGTGTTTCAACAGCCAAATTAATTATTTTTTTATGGGGAGGGGTTCTCTGCAGGATGATCGAATAATTTCCTGAGGGTTGTTGTACACCTTTAAGTTCTATTTTTTTAGGAAGTTTGGCCATGGGTAAAAAGTCGTCGGTTTGGATTTCAAAAGGTTGAGCGCTTTCTAATTTGAAACGGATTAAATAAGGTTCACTTATATAATTCAGTTTGAAGGAGATATCGAGGGCTCTCTGAGAATCTTTGTTTTTTTCTACCACGGTTGTATCAACGCTTATTGGGGATAATTCATTCAGAATGGGTACAAATTGACTCTTTCCTACTTGTCCATTCAGATCGTTCACGATCTGTAGGGGCAGACGTTCATCAGAGAAAACATGAACCAAACCAGCAGTATTTCCTGACCACTCTTCACGAACAGTAACTTTCTGAGGGTAATCGCTTGAGTAAATTGGAACTAGCCCTAGTGCTGATATAAGTAGACCAATCATGATAAGTGCAGGCTTTCGAGCATGAGCCAAAAGTTTTTGTGAAAGTTGGTTGTTTGTGATGGCGACATGTAACGCGGCTAAGAAAAGGGGAATCATAAGCAAACTATAAATCCCCAGGAAAATCATGAAATAATTGTGTATCGCTTCGTAAAAGCTGATCCACTGCTGAGAATTTAAGAGTTCGAAATGCATCGAATAAATAAAATAGGGGCCAAGCAGGACCAGGATAATACTGGGTAAGAAGAACTGTAAATCCATGCACAGAAGCCAAAATACAAAGGGAAAGGCAAGGTCAATCCGAATGAGCGCCAATACTAAACTAACCGCAAAAAGCAGCAAAACGCTAATAAACCAATATAGGTGTGGGTCCCTTGCCAAGGGAACCTTATGCAACCAACTCGCTAAGATAATAAAAATTCCTAAGGCAATACCGATACGAGCTACGACAAAGTGCAGAGGATAAGCGTGATACAATAACTGGACTTGTTTAAGCCAATTCCAGAGAACTTCCCCAATCCCACTCAGGCCAACCACAATCCCACTCAGTAATAATGTAACCCCTAGAATCCTCACAACTTTTTTCAGGTTTAATCTCTGTTTACCCGATTTTTTTCTGTTAACCGTACTTAAGATCAAACCTGTAACTAAAAATGCGAAAAAGGTGATGCTACGTATTCCATTACTCGTGAGAATGAATACATTCTTTCCCATTTGGAACGGTAAATATAGCTCATCCCAAACGTCAGGTCCCAACTTTTCCAGCTTTACTTCCAGCAGGTCGAGGCCCAATTTTTTGAGCGAGATACTTAACATGCTCATAAGCCCTCGTCGCAGAAAATTCAACTGTAGAATCATTGGGCATCTTGGGCATCGGAATCATAATGACTTTCAAATAAACCAACCAAGCAATTGCCATAAGACTCAAAACAGTCATTAAGATGAACACGTTCGTCTTAAAGAACTTCACTATTTTATGCCCTTTCGAGATATTAACTCACTTTGCGAATCTTATGAAAAACTTGGAAGAGTTATGCCTCTCAAAACTATTCACCTCTTGGACATTTATGGTATAATATTTACGATATTCTTAGCCTTGGGAGAAGTATGCACCATGTCAAAACCGAGATTCGTCTGTTCTATTTTTTTTCTGCTGTTCTTCAGTATGTTGTTTATAAGTGGGTGTTCACTTAAACTTCCGAAACTTTTTCCTGAACCAGTCCCGATTTCCGACCTGCCCGCTGAAGCGCTTTTTATTGATAAAGATGCCATCTATAATCGAACGTTAACCCTCATTCAGTCTGCCCAAACGTCTATTTACGTTGAGCAGGCTGAGTTTGATGACCCTAGCCTTATTCAGCTTCTTCTTACAAAATCCCGTACGGGGGTTGATGTCCGCATCCTCTTGGACCAATGGCAAAAAGTAAATCGGGCAACCCTGGATCTCTTAAAGAGTCAAAATGTATCAATTCAGTTTTATCCTGCACAAAAAGGACAAACTAACCATACCAAATACTTAATTGTTGACCAAAAAGTAGCCATGATCTATGGACCGCCTTGGACTGCCGATGGCCTGCAAGCCCATGATCTTGCGGTAGAGTTATCCGGAAAATCCGCTTGGAAAACCGCAACTATATTCTCCAGGGATTGGGAATTTACCACAACTTACCCCTTGGCTGTACCCAAGACCTCCTCTCTGACGGATGATAAGATTGTCTTAGCCACCAACGCCAATGTTAAGCAACAGCTTCTCGAGCAGATATCCGCTAGTACAAAATCCCTCCGGATAGAAATATCAGAAGTAACTGATGATCCTGATATAATTCAGGCCTTAATTGATGCTGCTAAGAAAGGGCGGGACGTACGTCTTATTTTAGATCGAGCTTTGGTGAGTAAAACACCGGTTACCCTGGAAAAATTAAAGGTCAATAATATTACCATCCGATATTTCCCGAGTCAGACGCCGCTCGGGATGCACTTAGCCATTTTTGATAACTCGTCTTTTCTGTTAAGCAGTTCAAACTGGACACGCTATTCCTTTGTCGCCAACCATGAATTTTCCATTACTGTCCCCTCTCCTTTAGCATCCGCCGAATTAGGTGACATGTTTAAACAAGATTGGGAAAAAAGTACTGAGTAACTCCGCTCTATTCAACTCTAATTCATCCAAGTGCTTGCAATCCCCAACAAGCCTTGGTGTCCATTGCTGTCCAACGACCTCAAAGATGTTCAAGGCCGTATTATGCTGCCACGGTGTTTTAGCCCACTCATGAACCTCAAAGCCTAGCGCTTTCGTGACTATCATCTTTAACGTTAACCCATGTGTTACAACACAAACCGTTTCTTCCGCATGAAACTTGATAATTTGTAGTAAATAGTTCCAGGCCCTTTCCATTACAAATTCCATGTTCTCGCCACCGGGAGTGGTGACAAGATGTGGTTGCAAGTCCCAAATTTTAAAGACATCCGGATTGTCTTCTCGTATGTCTTGCCAGTTACGCCCTTCCCATTCGCCAAAGGCAAACTCGCGCAGCGCAGGATTTGTAGATAATGTTTCAAGCCCAAGTTCACAACGAATCTCTTCGGCAGTACTTATTGCTCGAAGGGAATCACTGGAATAAATATGCTTAATTCCCTCGTTCCTTAGTCTAACTGCCAAGGAACGGGCCTGAACTATCCCTTTTTCTGTAAGCGGAGAATCCAAACTTCCTTGTACTCGTCCTTCAATGTTCCATAAGGTCTGGCCATGACGCGTTAGTAGGATTCGAGTCATTAATACACCCCTTAATATGATAAGGGCAGGGAATATTCCCTACCCTTCCCCAACTTGCCGTAAGACTTCAGGTTTCTGACCCCGCTTTCACAGGTGGGCACCTAGTTCAAACTTTCCAACTTCCCAAGGAAAGGGCCTGTTGTAATAGCTTAACATTTAGTTCCCTGTCACAATATAGGATCAAAACCATGATAATCCATACGCACAAGTCAGGTTGTACTTATACTATATCACTACAGTTCAAAAAAATCTCTAGCAAATGCTTGGAAATAATCGCTTGCGCATTTTGTCCTCAATCTCCGCTAAAAGATCTTGAAGTAAGGCAATGGCCATTTCTTGATTACGCACACGCCGAATCTTTTCAAAAAATTCAACAAATTTTCGATGAGTTTTTTCCTTTAATCTCAATGTTAGTTCCTTCCACCCATATTACATTATAGCAAATATAAAGAAAAAATCTACTCAGAGATCATTTATAAATAATCTATTTAGCAGTAAATTCATTTATTCCCATAAAGATTTTGAATAACTTCATCTGATAAAGTAAAAGTATGTTCCTCTGCTGGAAATTGACCTGATTTTACCTCTTGATGATATATCTGGATCGCTTGAACAGCATTCCGCCCCAGTAAAGCATATTGTTTGACAAATTTAGGTTTAAATCGTTTATAGAGTCCCAAGATATCGTGAAACACAAGAACTTGCCCATCACAATCAAGCCCCGCTCCAATCCCAATCGTGGGTATTGTCAGCTCAGTGGAAATCTGTTTTGCCACTTGCCTCGGTATTGCCTCCAATACCAGTAAAAAGACACCCGCTTGTTCCAAGGCCTGAGCATCTTTCGCTAACTGCTTGGCACTGGCCAAGTCTCGTCCCTGAACTTTAAATCCGCCAAGTTGATTAGCTGTTTGGGGAGTTAGTCCAATATGTCCAACAACGGGAATTCCTGCTCGGGTAAGGGCTTGAACGATGTATTCAACATTATAACCCCCTTCAAGTTTTACTGCATCTGCTCCCCCTTCTTTAATGAGTCGGCCAGCATTCATTAGGGCAAGATCAATTGAAGCGTAACTCATAAACGGCATATCGGTAATTAAGAATGTTTGTGCAGCTCCCCTGCGGACCGCTTTGGTATGATGGAGCATTTCTTCCATCGTTACCGGGACCGTTGAATCATAGCCTAGAACCACCATACCCAAAGAATCTCCGACCAGAATCGTATCGATACCGGCTTCTTCGGCCCACTGAGCGGAGGGATAATCATAGGCTGTTAACATGCTGATTTTCTCACCGGCTTGTTTCATTTTTATGAAATCAGGGATCATCTTTTTCATTTCAATTCCTCCTTAATTTTAGTAAGTCTTTGTATCAAATAGTGTTTACTTGTCATACTCCAGTAAATTGAAGCATAGGTAGTTATCATCAAGGGAGGGATCATTATGTTAAAGTCCTTTCAGTTTAGCTTAATTCTCAAAGGCATTCTCTTGGCATCCATCCTGGCAATGTTGATGTCTCTGGTATTTGGGGGCCTACTCTCCTACACATCACTTCCTGAGTCCGAACTGTCGATCAACATTATCTTTGGCACAAGTATCTTCGTCGCTGCTTTTATCACAGCTTACCAAGCGGGCACAAGGGGATTGTACTATGGATTGGCTGTCGGCCTTGGATTTATCCTTCTGGTATTTATCCTATCTTCAATTTTTTGGTCTGATACACCATCTTGGCTAAAAATGGGAGAGAAAACTATCATAGCCCTGGTTTCGGGTGGCATTGGCGGAATCATCGGCGTGCTTTTCCCTCAATCCTAAGCAGAAAAGAATTTTCTATTTTTCATCGGAAACTCCTTCATTAACAAAGCATTTTATTTTAAATATACGCCGTACTTTTCATTTAACCTCGACAGTTATACAATGAGATTAAAACAATTGTAGAGGAGAATCAATCTATGTGTATCGAAAAATCGCCTTGGGAACAAGTCATTGATTTTCACGGTCATACCTGCCCCGAAATATCTTTGGGTTATCGAGTGGCACAGATTGCACTGCGTGAACTGGGAATTCGCCCTGCCCCAAATTCGGAACTCTCGGTTATTGCAAATACTCATTCCTGCGCCCTTGACGCCTTTCAGGTGTTAAACCATGTAACCTACGGACGCGGGAATTTAAAAGTCAATGAAAAAAAGAGCCATGTTTATCTATTTCAATATAGCGGTACATCCGAGGGATTGCAGATCTCCATAAATACAGAAATACTGGAACACCTTGCAGTGGCTCACGATCACTTAACTACACGTGAGAAACAAAATAAAAATTTGGAAGCCATCCAATTCATTCTGGGAACTGAAGAAACACTTTTTTGTACTAGTCAAAAAGTCTAAACTGCCTCGTGTTGCCGATCTCTCCAAATTCTCCAAGCAAGGAGCAACAGAGCAATCCCTACCGCCACCATACTACTCCATTGCGCTGCGGACCAGTTGAATAAAAACCGTGGGCTATCCCCCCGAAGACTCTCTAAAAAGAATCTGGATAGATTGTATATTACCATGTACAATAGAAAGATCATGCCAGATGGCCATTTTCTCAATTTCAAAATCACGAGAAGAGCGAATATAATCACATCCACTTGCCCTTCCCACACTTCCGCCGGCCACAGAGGTTGGTTTCCATATGTGTCTCGAGCAATCGTACCGATAGGATAGAGAATTCCATAATCTCCTCCTGTCGGTCCTCCAAATGCGTCGCCATTCATAAGATTTGCATCCCGTCCGATCGCTTGGGCTAGTATAAGCCCTGGGGCAGCTAAATCCGCTAATTCCCAGAAAGGTAACTTCTTGATCAAGACATAAATTCCGCCGACTAATAATGCCCCGACCACACCCCCTTGAATCGAAAGCCCTCCATGCCAGATGGCTATTATTTCGCCTGGATGCTGGCGATAAAATGCCCAATCAAAAAAGAACACCTGCCAGAAACGAGCGCCCAATAAGCCTGAAATAAGCAGAATGGGCGCTAAATCCATGATTGGTTCCATAAGTTCCTGTCGCCCTTCAATTTTGGCAAAATATAATGTTATGCCTACCCCTACAACGAAGGCCAACGCGAATAGTGTCCCATAGGCACGAATAGGAAAACTTCCTACATAGAACCAGTACTGATGCATTTTTTCTCCTCCTACGCCAAGCTATCCAAGTTTCCTAACTTCAATATACCCGTTTATCACTTATAACATAAGGACAGATCCGAAGTCAAACATCGGATCTGTTGAGATTATATAACTTTTCATATTAAGAAATGATTTTACCACACCTTAAGTGGAGAACCGAGGGAACACCCGCTTATAGAAGTGAGCATTACGCCATTGGAGTGAAAGTCATTTAATCAAAAGTTGCAGACATACGGTCACCCGGATGTAAAACCGTTGTAAATTCAGCGGGTTTACCATTGACACTTAGTTTTAATGAAGCCCCTGGAAGAACCTCATCTGGAAACTTGACATAAGGCAAGAGATCTGAAAGAATCGGCATTGTTTTGTATCCCTTTACCATCAGATCCATTCCATCGATTAGTGGTTGGTCTTCCAATACGGGATGTCCATGAAACGAAATGATCGTTGCTTGTGGAGGGTATTCTACTTGTATCCCATTGACACTGAAAGTAATAGGCTTGGGCTTCAGCCTCAGCTCACCGATCGTGATTTGCCTTGTGCGAACCTCTATTGAATCCCCTTCATTGATAATATAGCTACCGTCCGCCCCATTACCATTGACTAATAGCTCATGGGTTAATTCAATTTTATGGAGTTCCCCATTGATACGGATTTCGATCTCTTCTTTTTTTTGCAGATTATAGCCCATTTGTTGACAAAGATTTTTCAAATCATCGTTCGGGACGTACGTTATTTTAGAGCCATCGAGAATTTTATCTGTTTCACAAACCAATTGCTGATTCACAAAAACCTGGGGGGTATAAACTTCTCGTTTTCCATTCCAGACAATCCATTTTGTCTCCCCAATTGGCAACACATCTTTGAAACACACCTGAGCATCTTTACCCGGCTCTCCAGGGACGAAGACTATGTCGTCTCCCACTTTAATTGCTTGATCCAATTTGCCGGGTTGTCCATTGACCGATAATTGTGCTGCGCTTCCCATAGTTCCCTTGATGACCCTCATTTCATCATTCCATTCGAAAGTCAAGGCCGCTCCCGGCTTCCCGAAAAATGAACGTGGCGGAATCCCAGCAGCGAGTAAAGCCTCTGCAACCGTTGCTAATTGTAATTCAAAGATCGAAACCCGCGTACCGTTCACCGTCACTGTATAATACTGCAACCCATTTCCTTCGAGCGCGGCTATGCCAATCCCGATTGGGGTAATACTTTCCGGCCCCCTTAGGCTTTTCTCTCCATAAATCTCCCCTAAACGTTCTCTGACTTGAATACCAACTCTATTCTGTGGAATTCCCAAGGCTCCAGCCAACAGTTCGGAAAGCATGGGGGTTAAACTTCCTCCGCCAATAAGAATAACTGCTTGAGGGACGTCATTATTGAGATAAATAATCTCTTGTGAAATATTATCCGCTAACTTCCCGACCACAGATTGAATAACCTTAATAACTTCATCTTTTTTTACAATAACTTTGGCTCCGAGAAAATCCTTGAAATTTAGCTCTGCTTTTGTATTTAGTTCTCGTTTAACTTTTTCTCCCACCTTAAAATCGAGCAAATAATGCGCACAGATCTCCTCAGTAACTGCATCTCCTGCCATGGGGACCATCCCATAAGCAAAAAAAGATCCATTCCGTGTTAAGGCAATATCCGAGGTTCCAGCTCCAATATCAACCAAAACCAGATTAAGACGCCTCATATTCATGGGGATAGCAGCCTGACCTGCAGCTATCGGTTCCAGCGTCAGACTGATCATTTCAAGACCTACCCGGTCTAATACGGCCACCAAGCCATCAACGACAGTCCGGGGTAAGAAGGTCGCAATAACGGAAACCTTAGCTACCTTCCCCCGTTGCCCGATTAAACTGGAAATTTCCTCTCCCTCATTCCACCGGGCTATGGTGTTGTATCCTACGCAGTGATAGCTTTGCGAATCATTGTCTGACGATTTCAGCTGACGAAGCGCCTGATGGACTGCTTCCATTTCCAAAGCTAATACGAACTCCCGTTCCCAGCGCACCGGAAGTAGTTCCTTATGTTCAGCAAAAGCAACTTCGGTGCGGAGCGACCGACCTGCTGCCGCCACAGCTACCTGTTTTAAGGGTACATCGAGTTTTTTTTCAAGGATCGCTTTGACCTTGTTAACAGCCCGAGCAACTTCATCAACATCGTGAACCTGTCCATCATACATGGCGCGCTGCCGATGTTCTGTTCGGGCGCTTGCTAAAATTTCATACCCTTGTTCCTGGTTCTTGATCATCACAAGTCCCATAACCATACGAGTTCCAATATCTAACGCAAAAATAGG
>JBAQLX010000532.1:0-1745 GCA_049302315.1 Desulfosporosinus sp. | reverse complement strand
ATACTGTAAAGCGAAAGATAAAGCGGTGAGGCAGGCGGTGAAAGAGTATTGGCGTGAATACCGGAAAGCTTTCAAAAACGGGGAGCCGCCTTTTGCGGAAGAGTTCAATTTTCACGACTGCAATGTGAAGGCCTGCCGTAAAAAAGGAGAACACATCGTTATGGAGCTTGATAATTCCGGTGGGTTTACAGAGATAGAAAAAGTTATCTTTAAAAATTGTACGGTGATTACAAAAGAAAGTTCTTTGCACGGCGCATGGTGGCTTTATGATGAAATATATAAGGCTGAAAACGGATACGAAATTCACGTTTTATTGCTGAGTCCGCAGATGAAGCTCCTGTATTTTACGATCACCGCAGAGGATGTTGAATTCCATTATAAGCAGTAAATAATAGAGACGAGGACAGAAAATGAATGATTTGATTGTATTTCTCAACGAATTGGAAAATCGAAAAATTTACTATCGCTTGAACAAAGTCAGGGATAGTATTATGGTTGAAATCGCTGTACCGGGTCAGCGATGGGAGGTAGAATTCTTTGCAGACGGGAACATTGAAGTTGAAAAGTTTACAAGTGATGGCAATTTATATAATAAATCGGAGTTAGAGGTACTTTTCGCAGATTTCACTGATTGATAACGGTAAGAAAAGTAGAAATTTTAGGAATCATGAGTTTTTTATTAGCTCAACTGCGATTCCGAAGACGAACGTGTGCTCAAATTGTTATTTGAAGCAAAGAATGTTTAAATAGTAGGAAGCCCGAACGGGAGGTATAACCCACATGCGTGAGCTGATAAAAAAAGACGATTGGGAATTCAACGTTGATATTGATAAAACAAAAGGATATTATCGGGCATTTACGGATCTTTGCGATTGCGATGGCTGTAAGAATTTCTATCAGACCATTCGGAACTGTTCAGCTGAATTGACTGCATTCCTTGAGCAATTCGGAATTGACATCGAAAAGCCGATCGAGACAGAGCGGTATATATTTGACAAGCAGAGTAAAACAGTCGACTACACTGCGTATTACACCGTTCATGGAACCGTCGCAAAGGGTAGCGGCTATGAAATCGACTTCGGATCGATAAATGTTGTTGTTCAATCTCCAAAAAACTCACCGAATACAAAAATGCCGGAGCCATATTTTGTTTTTCAAATATTCAATCTGTTTCTCCCTTGGGTATTGACAGATGATATAGAATCTTTAGATTCGCCTAAAGAGAAAAGGAACATTAAGCAGAAACAAAAGTTAGGTACTGACCCTAAAATCATTTTCGGCAAAATGAGCGATATGGTTCCCGTGGATTGCAAGAATTATGACCATATCGAGAATTTGGTTTTTTCAAATCTGGAATCTATGTTGGATACTTCTAAACTTAGAAAAGATGGACAGAATGGATATTACATCATAGACTCGGTAAACGATCTGTGGCTTGAGTTCGGTACTAGCGAGGTCATAATCTATTATTCAAAAGAACATCATCACATAATGGGTATGGACTTTGAAACCATGGACGAATGGGCCTCGGAAGTTGATCGTTTTTTAAGACTGCTAATTAACAGAACGGTCAGATTCGAAAATCATTTTCTAGGCGATAAGCAAATCCGAGTTAAGTTGTATTCACTCCATAACGGAAATGAAGAGCTAATCGAACACATAAGAACGACGTTAAATCCATTATTATTGTTTTCAAAAAACTCAAGGAAAGAAATTAAGCTTATAGAATTCAAGCAGCAATAAAA
>JBAQLX010000531.1:0-9887 GCA_049302315.1 Desulfosporosinus sp. | reverse complement strand
TGGTTTAGTGGGGGCTCAAATTTTATTGTCTCGTATCGATTTAGCGGAAGTGTCTCGCTATCGAAACGCCCAAAATACGCTGGAAAAATTAATGCGCTTGCAAGTCGTTCCCATTATTAATGAAAACGACACAGTTGCGGTGGATGAACTCTGTTTTGGGGACAATGATACCCTTTCTGCCTTGGTGGCAGGGCTCGTTGGGGCGGATTTATTAGTGATTCTGACAGATGTTGACGGTTTGTATTCGACTAATCCGAAAATAGATGCTTCGGCTCAACTCGTTAAAGAAGTTCCTGAAGTATCCGCAGTAGAGTGTATGGCGAGCGGGGTAGGAACGACTATGGGTACCGGAGGAATGGTCACAAAACTGAGGGCAGCAAAAATTGCCACACGTTTTGGGATTGGGATGCTCCTTTTGAATTTTACGCGGATCAGAGAACTCCTGAACCTTATAGAGGGACAGGAGACAGTGGGAACTTATTTTCTGCCGGCAAAGCATCGTCTTACGGGGCGGAAACGTTGGATCGCTTATGCAGGTTTATCTGAAGGTAGCATTCAGGTTGATGACGGTGCAGCTAAGGCTCTTGTGGAAGAAGGCAAAAGTTTACTTGCCAAAGGGATTATAACGACTGATGGGACCTGGGAGCGTAAAGAAATCGTTCGTATTGTCAACCTGCAAGGGGAAGAAATTGCCAGGGGGGTCGTTGAGTTGAGCTGTGATGAAGTGCAGCAGGTTAAAGGGTGGCATTCCGAAATAATACTCCAACTTATTCCTGATTTTGAAGGAGAAGAAGTGGTTCATCGCGATAATATGACTCTTATGGGTGACGCATGATCTTTACTGTGAGTTCTTCTTTATAAGCCCCGTCTTAGGACAGGGCTTATTTTTTATATATAGGTTGTAATAAGCAATAAGTGATATAAGTATCCCAATCGTTTGTGAGAAAGCAGTGGGTATGATATAGTAAAATGCAAAAGATTGGGGATTCACGATGCTGCGAATGGTAATGAAATTAGAAGGTGTTAGCAGTTAGAGAATATAATTAGGGCAGAAAGCTTGCAGGAGGTAGAGATAATGAAATATATAGTAGTTTTAGCCGACGGAATGGCTGACTATCCAATTGATAAATTAGATAATAAAACTCCATTGGAATTTGCAAAAACTCCGAATTTTGATTTCTTTGCCGCTAATGGAAAAATGGGAATGGTAAAGACCATACCGGATACCCTTTTACCGGGAAGCGATACTGCAAATCTCTCAGTATTAGGCTATGACCCGGAAAAATATTATAGTGGAAGATCTCCTTTTGAAGCAGCAAGTATTGGGATTCCACTGGAACTTACAGATATTACCTTTAGGTGTAATGTAGTTACCCTTACGGAAGAGGAACCTTACGAAGAAAAAGTCATCATAGACCACAGCGCGGATGAAATAACTACTGAGGAAGCAACTGAATTAATTAAAGCTGTAAATGAACATTTTAAAACGAAAGCTTTGGAATTTTATCCAGGAATAAGCTATAGACATATTTTAGTGTGGCACAATGCACCTAAGGATTATAAACTCATTCCGCCGCATGATATTTTAACCAGAAAGATCAGCGAATACCTGCCAACCGGAGGAGACAGTGCTGTACTTTTGGAAATGATGAAGAAAAGCTATGAGTTTTTAAAGGATCATCCTATTAATATGAACAGAAAAGAAAGAGGGCTTAGACCAGCAAATTCAATCTGGCTTTGGGGTGAAGGTCATAAACCTGCCTTATCAAGTTTTCTGGAAAAGTACAATACTAAAGGCTCAGTTATTTCGGCAGTGGATTTAATTAAGGGAATTGGTATATGTTCAGGAATGAATATAATTGAGGTTGAAGGTGCAACAGGAAATGTGCATACAAATTATGTGGGGAAAGCAAAAGCTGCGCTTGAAGAGTTAGCTAAGAGACAGGATTTTGTTTATATTCATATAGAGGCGCCGGATGAATGTGGGCATAGAGCTGAGCTTGAAAACAAAGTACTATCCATCGAACTAATTGATAAGGAAATTGTAGGCACCTTATTGGAAGGGCTAAAGGGGCAGGACTTCAAATTAATGGTTTTACCAGACCATCCAACACCGATAAGTCTTAGAACTCATACCTTGGACCCTGTACCATTTGTCATCTATGACAGTACAAAACATGAGGGAAAACAAGCTGTTTTTAATGAAAAAAGTGCTTCTCAAACAGGAATTTATGTTGAAAAAGGTCACAAGCTAATGGATACATTTATTCTTGATGAAGAGTCCATTTCGATGCCCTAGAGTAATTCCAAGTTTTCATGTTTTATGAGTAATCTAGAATTATTACAGAAAGATAATTGAAGAAGGAGGTTATTTGGATGGGAAGGTTGAAGGATAGCTTCGGCAAGGTATTTGACTCCGCCAAGGAAACACTCGATGAAACTAAGATAATGACGGAAAAACTGAAAGATAAGGCCGAAGAGAAGGCCAAAGAACTGAAAGATATGGCTGAGGATATGAAGGACAAGGCCGAAGAGAAAGCTAGAGAATTGAAAGATATGGCTGAGGATATGAAGGACAAGGCCGAAGAGAAAGCTAAAGAATTGAAAGACAAGGCTGAGGATATGAAGGACAAGGCTGAGGATATGAAGGACAAGGCTGAAGAGAAAGCCAAAGAGCTGAAAGACAAGGTTACAAAACTAAAAGATTAATATAAATGGGGCTGTGTGAAAACACAGCCCCATTTATATATAAAGAGCATACTAAAAATAATTTCATATTACAGACCATCAGAGGATCCCAGAGCACGGTGCAGCAGTATGTACAATTTCACACCCTATTTAAGAAAACCATTGAGGATTGTATCCTCCGCTTCCTTCTCCGAAAATCCCATAGACATCAATTTAATTAACTGTTCAGATTCAATTCTCCCAATGGCAGCCTCATGGACAAGTTGTGCTTCACTATTATAGGCAGAAATCCTGGGGGATGAAAGAACTACGGCATTATGCATAATAATAGCATCGCATTGGATATGCCCCCGGCATTTGTTTTTCCCGGCTAGATCAAAATAGAATACTTGCCTGGAATTGTCCTGAGCAACGGACCGTGAAATAATCTGAGCTGAAGAAGCTGCGCCTAATAGTTCGACATTGATCCAGGACTCCGCCTCTTGATCCCGGTTGGTTAAGAGTCGTTCAGTGACCACAAGCTTGGCATTACCCATCAGCCTGATGTCGGTCTCTCTTTTTGTGCGGTCAACTCCCTTGATTTGAATCAGTTCGAGTTCGATAACTGCCCCTGCTTCGGCCTCAATAACCGTCTTGGGATTTAAAACTCGGTGTCCTGTTCCTTCACCCTGACCATAGTGTTTTTCGACATATTTGACTTTGGCTCCTTTTCTAACATAGAAAGTGTGTATTCCGTCATGCTGGGATTTGTGGCTTCCGCAATTATGGATTCCACATCCTGCGATGATTTCCACGTCTGAGTATTCGCCAACTTCAAACGTATTATAGACAACATCATTGAGGTTTTCTTCTGTCAAAATAACTGGAATATGAACACTCTCGCCTTTGGTATAGGGCTTAATAATCACATCAATACCCGACTTATCTTGTTTGGTGACGATATTAATATTGGCGGTCGAATTCCGCTGTACCCCCCGGCCATTTTTCCGGATATTGAAAGCTCCTTGAGGTATTTCATGAAGATCGGCCACTTTTTCCAGCATCAGTTTATCCAATGCATTCAACATTTTGACCAACCCCCTTCTCGCATTTTGTACTACACAAACAAGAATCGTTATTCAAGATTCCAGCAAGAAGGATGTCCCTTTCAGATTGTGCGCTGATCATCCCGTTGGACATCAAAATGATCTCATCCGCCAGTTCCATAATGCGTTCCTGGTGGGAAATGATGACGATCGTGGTATCATATTGCATGTGGATATTGATAAATGTTTCCGTAAGCTTTTGAAAACTCCATAAATCAATCCCTGCTTCCGGTTCATCAAAAATTGCAATCTTAAGATTCCGGGCAAGCACGGTTGCAATCTCGATCCTCTTCATTTCTCCCCCTGAGAGACTGGAATCAACGTCTCGTTCGAGATAGTCCTGAGCACACAATCCGACATGATAAAGGAGATCGCAAATATTAACTTTTTCAGGATTATGTGAGGCAGCCAAATTGAGAAGATCCTTGACTTTGATGCCTTTAAAGCGTGGAGGACTCTGAAAAGCATACCCTATGCCCAGGCGAGCTCGCTCAGCAATTGTCATTTGCGTAATATCTTGTCCATCGAGCAGAATTTTACCGTGGGTAGGGTTATAGACTCCCATGATGATTTTAGCCAAAGACGATTTTCCTCCGCCATTAGGACCCGTGACAACATAGATCTTTTTATCATAAAAGGTTATATTTATGTTCTTTAAAATCTCAACACCTTTTTTCCCTTCCAGTTCCAGAGACACATTCTGCAAATTAAGCATGACGATTCCTCCTTCGTACTTATACGTATTATAGAATACCATAGTCAGGACAAGTTCACCAGTGATGAAGTACTACACAAATAGAAAGGTTATTCGCTCATGCAAAAAATAGCGCCATAGTAAAAGAAAAATGCTATAAGAATGGTATTTCTTTCCGTTATCATCTATAATAAAGGAAATTAATATCAAAGACAGAAAAGGGGGATTAATCTTATGGAAGACGTCGAAATAAAAGGATTAGCTGTTTCTTGGGATATTACCGCTAATTATTTTGGCCAAACCGAAGGGGGCAAACCTAATGGCAGGGGCAAAGCTACTTTCCCCTCCGGAAAGACGTATAACGGTGAATGGAAAGATGGGAAAATGCACGGCAAGGGCCAAGAGTTTTATAAAAACGGCATTCTCAGATTCGAAGGCGAGTATAAGAATGGCTACAGGGATGGTTTTGGCAAGGCTTATTTGCGGGATGGCAAGTTAGTTTATGAAGGAAATTGGAAAAATGGTGAACGAGTGAGCGACTAGACCAAGTAAACTTCTATTTTTATCTATTTACCGCCTCTGGCGGTTATTTTTTTAAAGAATTAATGGCAATGCCCCCCAGTGCCTTGTCAAAGCATTTGACCGGAGAAACCCAGTGGTTGCGTTTTAGCCTTGGATCCTCTTGACAAATCCCAAGCGTTTTTATAAGATATAAACAATAAATAAGTATTAACATATAAATAGTAGGGTATAACCTTGGAAAAGAGATAACTCGTGATAGTAAAACAGTGTAGTCTGTGTAGTCGCTGAAAGGAAAGTAAACAGAGACACAAGGGAGGTGAGGGTATTGAAACTCTCAACCAAAGGTCGGTATGGGGTTAGAGCCATGTTTGATCTAGCCCAGCATATGGATGAAGGCCCGACTTCTTTGAAAAGTATTGCGGAGAGACAGGACATTTCCGAACATTATCTGGAGCAGCTCGTTTCCGGTTTGCGTAAAGCCGGTCTCGTCAAGAGCGTTCGTGGAGCGCAGGGTGGCTATCTATTGGGCCGGGAACCGGGTAAGATTAAAATTGGGGATATCATTCGCGTGTTAGAAGGGCCAATAGCTCCTGCCGATTGTGTATCCGAGGAGAACCCTGAATCTTGCGCTAAAGCAGACTATTGCATGACCCGGACAATCTGGGAGAAAGTCCGAGACTCCATCGCAGAAGTACTCGATTCCATCACACTTGAAACGCTGCTTGAAGATGCCAAAAAGCGTGATGCGGACGGAAACTTATATATGTACTATATTTAGACTAATTATTATTGTTTTAATATGTGTACCAGGGAGGGAGCCTAATGAGGCGTATTTATTTAGACCACAGTGCAACGACTCCGGTTGACAGGGAGGTTGCAGATTTAATAATGACGTATTATACCGAAAAATATGGTAATCCTTCAAGTGTCCACGGTTTTGGCAGAGAGGCTAAACAAGCTTTGGAGGAAGCTCGGCGCCAAGTGGCGGAGCTGATCGGAGCCACCCCTCAGGAAATAACCTTTACCAGCGGCGGAACGGAAGCGGATAATCTGGCGATTCTGGGCACAGCTGAAGCGAAGCGTAAAAAGGGTAAGCATCTTATCACATCCGCCATTGAACACCATGCTGTCCTCGAAACCTGTGAATACTTGGCGAAAAATGGATTTGAGCTAACCGTTGTCCCTGTTGACGCAGAGGGGATTGTCTCCGTTGCAGACATTCGCCAGGCTGTGCGCCCGGATACGATCTTAATTAGCGTGATGCATGCCAATAACGAAGTTGGAGCAATCCAACCGGTTGTGGA
The DNA here is from genome assembly GCA_049302315.1 of Desulfosporosinus sp. Lineage (GTDB taxonomy): Bacteria > Bacillota > Desulfitobacteriia > Desulfitobacteriales > Desulfitobacteriaceae > Desulfosporosinus. The sequence goes on along the minus strand of JBAQLX010000531.1, from coordinate 3,594 downwards.
AATTGGCGGCTTGGCGAAGGAACTGGGCATTACGTTTCATGTTGACGCCGTCCAGTCGCTCGGGAAAATACCTATTAATGTCCAGGAAATGAATATTGACCTGCTGACGGTATCCAGTCACAAAATATACGGACCAAAAGGGGTCGGTGCGCTTTATATTCGCAAAGGGGTACGCCTTGTGCCTTTGGCACACGGGGGAAGCCAAGAAAAGAGGCGCCGTTCGGGGACGGAAAACACGCCGGGAATCATTGGGTTTGGCAAAGCCTGCGAACTGATCGGCAAGCGGATGTTCGAAGAAGCCAAACTGCAAACGAAACTGCGCGATAAACTTATGAATGGAATTCTTGAGCGCATTGATTACGTGAAAGTGAATGGACCCCTCGGAGAAAAACGCTTGCCCAACAATGTCAATGTCAGTATTCGGTTTGTTGAAGGGGAGTCCTTGTTGCTTTCTCTGGATATGCTGGGGATCGCCGCTTCCAGCGGCTCGGCTTGCACATCCGGTTCCCTTGATCCCTCTCACGTTTTGCTTGCCATGGGGTTGGTCCATGAAATCGCCCACGGCTCCCTGCGCTTCTCTTTAGGCCGGCAAAACACGGAAGAAGAGATTGACTATGTTCTGGAACAATTACCGAAGATCGTAGAGCGTTTGCGCATGATGTCCCCGCTTTATGATCAAATTATTCATCTTAACCAAGCACAGTGAAAGGGAGTGGATGATAAGATGTATACAGAAAAAGTGATGGATCATTTTACAAATCCGCGTAATGTGGGTGAAATTGTAAATGCAGATGGCATTGGTGAAGTAGGAAATGCCAAGTGCGGAGACATTATGCGTATTTATTTAGATATCGAGGGAGATATCATTAAAGATGTCAAGTTTAAAACGTTTGGCTGTGGCGCGGCCGTGGCGACCAGCAGTATGGTCACGGAAATGGTCAAAGGAAAAACCATTGAGGAAGCCTTGATAATTTCTAATGCGGCAGTAGCCGAGGCTTTAGGAGGGCTTCCGCCGGAGAAAATGCACTGTTCGAATTTGGCTGCGGATGCACTGCATGAGGCTATTGAGAATTATCGCAAAAAACTGTTAACAAAGGAATAGCTGAATAATGGGTCAGGGGCGAATAATATCGGGAGGGGAGTTTAGACCTGTCCGGATCGAATTGGTTTTTTAATTTAGAAATAGGAACGAAAGGAATGATTATTAATTATGAGAAAACAAACTGAACGTATTAAACAGTTGACAAACATGTATGCAATTGAAGATGGAAGATTGCAGGGAGAAGGCGTTTGGAAGAAACTCCCTTTCTTCTGGTTCCTCTTATTTCTGTCCTACAAGTGCACCAGAAGGTGTGAATACTGTTATACTTTTAATCAAGCTGCGGATGATAGCCGAATGGAAATGGATGACAATACCTTTTCAAGATTATTAGAGTGGATTCCGGAAGTCTGGAAAGCTAATAACGTGAAAGTAAATAGCATTGGCTTTCTGGGTGGGGAACCACTCTTGAGAACGGATCGAATTAAGAAGGTTATGGATTCTGTCTATAAAAATACGGATGGGATGCAAGGGTATCTGAATACAAATGGCGATTTAATAGATTCAGTGAATTGGGATGATCTTGAAGATATCCAATGGATTACAACTAATATCTGTGATAACAGTATTGAAGAGCTGGCACGTAGAATGAAGGTAATCAGTGAAAGAGCAAATGTGATTAACCAAACAATCGTAGCCACTTTGGATGATTTTAACTTGGAGAGACTTCTGGATATTTCAAGATTCGGGATCGAAAATGGCTATCGTTTAAGATATCAAAAGAATCTTTATAGAGGAGCGGATAATGAATATAATCAGAGAGTATTGAAGAAATATCATGAATTATGTGATTTATTGGAAGATTATATTGTTAAGGGCTACGATGTGCATACTACTTTCTTGCTGGATACTTTGATTCCTGCATGGGAGGAGGAGACTTCGCCATATCTTTGCGGGAAAAGACTGGTCAGCGTATATCCCGATGGAACGATTGGGCCATGTATTAGAGATCATTTATATACAACCGGAACAATATTTGATCCGGATCCGATTAGCAAATTACAATGTGATATGTTTCATTATGATATTAAAAACCCAGGCCTTCCAGATGAATGCAGGGCCTGTGAATCTCGAACTGCCTGTCATGGAGGATGTCCGCATGATAAAATGTTGTTGACTGGTACCAATGCAGGAAAATCTGTTTCCTGTGATATCCACAAAGAAATCATTCCCAGATTAAGAAATTTGGATAAATTAAAAGCAGCTACGATCATTACAAGAAAGTAGCTGCAAGTTCGCAGGCTGGAGCCGGCCTTGGGTATGGGCAAAACTCCTGCTTTTGGAGCATAGGCCCCGATTACCGGTAGTCTGATTGCCGCAGCACCGCAACATATGCGGTGTCTATCTTTTTTTGCAGGGCTATGGTTCTTCTGATCACTGGAAATTGCTGAAGGGGAAGAGATTAGCTCCCATTCTTCTGGCGGAGACGCGATGGTATACTTGCTGGACGGTGAAGCGGAGATCACAATTGGGGAAGAGAGATTTCATTTAACAAAAGGACAGGCAATCGTCATGCCTGCCGGTGTCCCCCATGCCTTACTGGCTGTAAAGCAGTTTAAAATGCTACTTACCGTCGTCTTTAGCTATTAGCTTGCTTAAGAACCTTTTCCCGGTTTCAGTTTTGAATATTTTTTCCGAAACGTTTCGAATTGCTGCCTCAGACAGATGATCTTCAAAAGCGTTAACGAGAAAATCCGCTTCAATTAATATTTGGTAATCTAGCTCATTAATATTATTATAGGTATGGTGATGTGCGATCAGCCAAGATACCCGGTCTATTAAGGATGAATCAAAGCTCAAATTTTCCAATAACTTCTGCGCTTCCGGAGGCCCTTCAATCTGTTGATAGTTTCCGGCAGCGCTGTTGTATTTCCGTTCGCTGTTTTTAATTCCTATATCATGTGTAACAGCCGTAATTTCAAGGATTTCCTGGGTGCGTTTATCCAAGCCTTCCATCTCGCCAATGCTTTTAGCTAAGCTATAAACCTTTAGAAAATGATTGATCCGCCGTACATCGCCCGTATAGTAATCAATCATTGCACTCATAACCTGCCCGATATTACTCAACGTTTTACCTCCGTATTCTACACCAAGAATGTTAATGGATACAAGGAAAAAGCCCCGATGGCCTGAAAAGCTGTAAACGGGGCTAACCCTTTACTGTGTACATTCTACCTTGATATCTTGGTATTTAGCAAGCCTAGCGATAGATGCAGTATCCTTATTATGTAATGAAAACCAGTACCTGTCGAAGGAACGCTTATGGGGATTGAATCAACTCATGCGCTTTGAGCTGGAAGGCACTGCCACTAAGCTTGATCAAGGTGCATATCCCTTATTGCATAGCTCTATCAGTTCAGATTGAAGCTCCAGGCACGTTTCTTGTATCAATTTCTTTAAACGTGCTTCAATTTTTCCAACCAAGACTTTCCGACGATATTTAGGACATCAGACCACATGATACTTGCATGAGTAGACAATGTTGTTGTTTGATT
>JBAQLX010000530.1:0-9573 GCA_049302315.1 Desulfosporosinus sp. | reverse complement strand
TATTCATTGTGGTCAAGTGACGAAGAATAAGTTGCGGATAGATTTGAGCAAGAATTCGACCGGCCGTTTTGGGAGCTACAATGCCTGGGAGACCCGGGGCCAGAAGCGCTTTTATGCCAAGCATCTGTGCATATTCAAAATCTGTCCCTCCCGGAATAGAAGCCAAATCCACGATTACTACATCCCGTGCCACCTTTTCCAACATCATGCGATCTAATACAAGATGTGGTACGGTATTAAAAATGATCTCCGCCCGTCCAATCTTATTCTCGAGATCGGAAAAATGTACAGCATTAAGTCCCATTTCAATAGCACGCGCCAAGTCCGAAGGGTTACGAGCAACCCCTGTCACATGTGCCCCAATACCTTGTAACATTCGCGCCAGAGTCCAACCACACCGCCCTAAACCTAAGACGATGCTTTCACTGCCATGAATCGTAATGGTTGTGGCCTCCATAGCCATTTGAATGGCTCCTTCCGCCGAAGGAATGGAATTAAGGATCGTAATCTCATTAAGGGATATGGTTTCCACCAACTGGATTCCCATTTTTTCTGCTACTGACTTCAAATCCGGCCGCGCGAAACCAATAATCAGCGGAACATGCGCCGGAATAGCTTGAAGTACTTCTTTGTTTAAAACGATAGGTAAAGAAGAATATTTGGCTTTGACTACCCCACGTTCATCCGTGCCGAACATTGGAAAAAGCAACATATCTACTTGACCAACTACATCTTGTAGTGAAGGCGCAAGCATCATTCCCGAAATGGGAGAAGCATTTTCGTATCCGACCCCGACTATGTAGGCTCCCTGTTTTTGTAGTTCGGGAATTAAATATAGTTCCCGATCATCCCCCCCTATCACGGCCAAACGAATTCCTTTCAGATCCGCACTCATCTATATGCCCCCTTTGAGACAGTGTCCCATTGACTACTATCCATTATATGAGGGAATGAGGGCAGCGGTTACGCGAGATATTATTTAATCAAGGAAATTCTCGAGCCCTATGACTAGATTAGTCAACTCGGAAGCCTTGCGAATAGCTAACATTACCCCCGGCATATAGGTTTCTCTTGAGAATACATCATGCCGGATTGTTAGAGCCTGACCTAACCCTCCAAATACGACTTCCTGATGGGCAAGCAACCCAGGCAGCCGCACAGAGTGTATATGAATTCCTCCAATATCCGCGCCGCGGGCCCCTATAATTTTTTCATACTCATTCGGGTGTCCCTGAACCATGGGGCCACGAACTTCCAGGATCCCTTCCGCCGTTTTTATAGCGGTTCCCGACGGGGCATCCAGTTTTTGATCATGGTGCATTTCAATAATATCCACATGTGGCAAGTATTTTGCTGTTTCCCAGGCAAAGCGCATCATCAAAATCGCCCCAATAGAAAAATTTGGAGCCAAGAACGCGCCTACGCGTTCTTTCACTACGAGGGCACGAATTTCTTCAATTTCAGATTCATCCAGGCCGGTTGTTCCAACAACTGGAACTACTCCGGCCAGAATTGCCGTTTTGGAATTTTTTAGAACAGCCTGAGGATTAGTAAAATCCACTAAAACATCAGCGCGTGTCGCAATTAAGCTTTCAAGGTCTAATGGACCTGTAATATCTACCCCAACTCGCGGTGCGCCTACAACAAACCCAATATCCATTCCTAGTTGTCGTGTATCACAAGCTCCTACCAATAGGAGATCCTCTTGTTTTAAAAGCGAACGGATTACTTCCTGACCCATTTTTCCACTTGCTCCAGCCACAAAAACTCGAATTTTCTTCAACGAAACCCCTCCTGCGACGATAAGGAAGATAAGTCAAAAACCCCGTTGCCAAACGCAGTTCGGGGTTACAGCTTTTCCATTCATTTTATTGGGTATCCTGTCCTCTGTCAAATTGAATTTTAACGAATTTTATCAAATTTATTCTGCAGATCAATAATGATGACTTCGGGCCCAACTTTTTTAATAGTATGCCAAGGTATCGTCAATATTTCTCGTTCCTGATCTCCCCTGGAACCCCAAAAACCTGAAAATCCCCTGCGGGAGGTTAGAATGATCGCTTCAACGGATCCGTTTAAGGAAATATCAAGATCAGCGTCCCCCACCAAGCCAAGCTTTGCTCCATCATACAAATTGATGATTTCTTTACCGGCAAGATCACTTAAGAGCATCCTGTTTCCTCCCTTATTTCCGTAGTCTTATCCAGGCTCTCAACCCAAAAGGTTGTAAAATGGCTAGTAATAAGGAAATAACAGCCAGTGGTTCAACGAAAAAAAATGAATTACTCCACCAATCTTCGGGAATTTTCAGGAAGGAGAACAAGAGTTCCAGCGAGAGATAAATACCCCCTGCTGTACCCACCAATTGACTTAAAGCAGTGGCTAACTGGTTTGATGTAGCTTGAGATCGCCACATCATCCTAAACTTTCGTTCACGTACGGAAAAGACAACTCCAATCACCAGAAGCATAACCCCAAGGGCTTGCATTTAAACTCCTCCTCATGGGGAGTGTATGAACAGACAAACTTCCGTAGAACATAGAATTTGAAGAATTTATTCGATACACAATGCGAGTACTTCGAACCTCGGACTCCGTACTTCGAACCACGAATCACGAACCACGAACCACGACTTACTCCCAGCCGGTTTGATTCAGTAAATCGGATAAAACAATTTCATGCCCGGCTGGTCCCAGTGTCATTATACTAATTTTCTCCCTTTGCCAAAGGCGTCCAATCAAGCGTGAAACATCCTCCAAAGTCACCTTCTTGAGTTTTTCCACCACTTCCTCCGGTGAAAGCACGCGGTTATACGTAAGTTCTGTCTTCCCCAAACGACTCATCCGACTGCTTACCGCTTCCAGTCCAAGATATAGGCCACCTTTAATTTGTGCTTTAGTTCTTGCTAATTCACCTTCAGTAATTCCCTGTTGCCTAATTTCCTTTAACTCTTGGAGAATGCACTCACTGACTTCTTTGGTGTTTTTTGGACTTGTTCCCGCATAAATCGCAAATAAACCAGTATCTACATAAGTGGCGTGATATGAATACACTGAATAAGTCAATCCACGCCGTTCCCGTATTTCCTGAAATAACCTGGAACTTAAACCTCCGCCTAAAATATTGTTAAAAATGTGCATCGCATAAATATCATCATCATCTTGGCCAAGACCTGGTACCCCCAAGAGGATATGCATCTGTTCTGTATCTCTCTTTTGATAATATTCAACCGCGTGGCCGATGGGCGTTCCTTCGAGTACACGACGTCCGCCCCTCTGAAATGTGCCAAATTGATCAGATAGTTTTGCGACAACGTCCTCGTGCTTTATTTTACCCGCCACGGCGATTACTACATTATCCGGAGCATAATGTTCTGAGAGGAAAAGCATGATTTTAGCTCGACTTAAAGCCCTTATGCTCTCCTCAGTTCCCAAGATTGGCTTTCCTAAAGGATGCTCGTTCCATACATGTTCGGAAAAGATATCGTGGATCAACTCATCTGGAGAATCCTCGTACATCTTTATTTCTTCAATAACCACATTCTTTTCTTTTTCGATTTCCTTATCATCAAAAAGAGAATGAAAGAACATATCACTTAACACGTCAATCGCGAGATCGAGGTCCTCATCCAGGACTTTAGCATAGTAACAAGTGTATTCTTTTGTCGTAAAAGCATTAAGCTGACCGCCTACGGCTTCCAAGGATTCCGCTAACACTTGTGCTGTTCGGTGCTCCGTTCCTTTAAAAAACATATGCTCCATAAAGTGGGAAATTCCCTCATACCCTTCGCGTTCATCCCGCGAACCTGCCCCTACCCATAATCCGATGGCTGCCGAGCGAACATGTTCAATCTCTTCTGTAATAATCCTAACCCCGTTGGGTAACACCGTTTTTCGAAACAATGAATTCCACTACCTCTCCATCCATCACTTAAACAACGTATTCCTTAAATAACGTATTCCGACGATCTACTTAACTTCTTTTTCGCAAAGCAAAGGAACACTGTTTAATTTTTGTTTCCCTAGCCAGACTTCTAAACGTCCTAACCGTTCCCCGACACGAACTGGCATATAAGCAGTTTTCTCCCACACAACACGAGTTTGGAGGTTCTTGCGCTCGACTTTTGGAATACTAACATCTATTGGATGATCAATAAATACTTGGACAGATTTTTTGGCGCTCGGGAATTCAGCGATTACCTGTCCGGCATTTACAAGCCTTACGGTCTCAGTTTTCTCGAAACCCCACTCCAATAGTTTCTTCGCATCCCCAAAACGATCAGGTGCATTTAGAACCACAGCCACTAACTGACGTCCTTCCTTGGTTGCCGATGCCACAAGGCATTTTCCTGCTGCAGTCGTCGTCCCAGTTTTAACGCCATTAGCATAGGGATAATTCCATAATAGTTTATTCGTGTTCTTTAAATCCATGAACCTATCCGGCTCGAGAAAATGAATTTCCGTTTCTTTTTGGCGGATAATCGAGGCAAATTGAGGTATTTGCAAACCATGACGAGCTATAAGAGCAAGATCTTTGGCGGTGGAATAATGCTCCTTGCGAGGCAAGCCATTCGTATTCACGAAATTAGTATTCTGAGCGCCCAAGGCCAAAGCTTTTTTATTCATTAGCTTGACAAACTGATCTTCACTGCCCGTAATATGTTCGGCTATTGCAACACAGGCATCATTACCAGATCGAACCAAAGCTCCAGTAATAAGTTCATAGAGAGTAAGCTTTTCTCCCGGATCCAAATGCAAGGTTGCTTCGCCGACAGCTGCCGCTTTCTGACTAACAGTTACAACTTCCTCCGGTCGTCCTATCTCCAAACCCAAAATAGCGGTCATAATTTTGGTGGTACTTGCCGGAGGACGGCGCGTATCAGCCTGCTTACCAAAGAGAACATCGCCCGTTGTCACATCCATCAGCACTGCAGCGGCAGCACTGACTCCCGAGGGCCCATCAGCGCCATAAACAGAGGTCGCCGATAACGTGCTCACGCCAATTATACAGAGAAAGACGCTGCACCAAGCATACGCCCACTTTTGCCTGATCATTTAACCACCTCAAATTCAAATTCTTCATGAGGTAGTATCTCCGATCTGCTCAGCTGCTATTAGTCCATCAAGAGTTTGGAAACAAAATCCAGCTTGGGCTAATTGTTCGAGAATGACAGGCAATGCTCTGACCGTATTTGCTTTAGGATGCATTAATACTATGGCGCCGGACTTATCAGGTTTAATCCCAAACCGTATTGCTGGATTAAGAATACGTTTCGCGATAATCTCCGGCGTGCTATTTGCCCGCCAATCGACGGTATCTAATGTCCATAAAATCGTCTGATAGCCTAGTACATCAGCAGCTCGAAGTCCAGAAGCACCCTTTTCACCATAGGGCGGTGCATACAAATGTGTCTTTTTCCCAATAATTCCTTCAATAATACTTTCCGTCTTCTTAATTTCTTCCTGGTTAGCCCCGATGGAGAGCTGATCGGGATGTGGATGAGAATACCCATGGTTTTCAATTTGGTGGCCTCTGTTCGAGATTATTTTAAGCAACTCCGGATTGTTCTTGGCCCAACGCCCCGTAACAAAAAAGGTCGCGCGAGCTTTCCCTTGATCCAAAACATCCAACATTGCCGGGATATATTCTTCGCCCCAATCAACATTAATTGTTAAAGCCATAACCAACTGATCAGTTTTGATCTGTTCAATTGGTCTTGAGACCGGAACATCGGACGCAATTATCCAATGTTCTGCCACAATCCCTACCAGCAACAGAAATAAAATCCCGCCAAACGAGTACATTCGTCGCGAGATTTTTAAGTTAATGAACATTTGCATCCCCCCCCTTAACATTTATGCGGGTTGGGGGACTCACAGACTGGGTAAAATTTAGAGAATGGTTAGATTATTTTTACGCACGTTTGGCAGAGCATCTTTACGAGAAAGATTCAACCGCCCTTGTTTGTCAATAGCAGTAGCTTTAACCAGGATTTCATCCCCAGTATGCACGATGTCTTCCACTCTTTGGACGCGTTCATACGCCAGTTGAGAAATGTGGACTAATCCTTCTTTACCGGTAAGTCCCAAAACTCCTGGAATGACTTCCACGAAAGCGCCAAAATCCATAACCCGTGTGACTTTACCTTTATAGATTTTACCTACTTCCACTTCCTGAGTTAGAGCCTGGATAATCTTGAGGGCCTGCTCGCCGCCATCCCCGCCAACAGAAGATATAAAGACGCGACCGTCATCCTCGATGTCAATTTTGACTCCCGTTTGCTCAACAATCTTCTTGATTGTTTTCCCGCCAGGTCCAATAACATCACGAATCTTATCCGGATGAATCGACGCTGTGATAATTCTAGGCGCATAAGGAGAAAGTTGCGCGCGTGGTTTGTCTATGACATCCGCCATTTTATCCAGGATAAAAAGCCGTCCTGCTTTAGCTTGAGTTAAGGCTTTACATAAAATCTCTCGGGATACACCTTTAATCTTAATATCCATCTGCAAAGCGGTGATTCCTTTACTCGTGCCGGCCACTTTGAAATCCATATCCCCAAAATGATCTTCCAAGCCTTGGATATCCGTAAGGATCGCAAGGTTATCCCCTTCCTTGATAAGGCCCATGGCAATGCCGGCCACCGGAGCTGTAATGGGAACCCCTGCATCCATCATCGAAAGGGTACTTCCACAAACAGAGGCCATCGAGCTCGAACCATTAGACTCCAAAACCTCAGAAACCAAACGAATCGTATAAGGAAACTCGTTTTCTTCCGGCAGAACAGGGAGCAAAGCTCTTTCCGCTAAAGCGCCATGCCCTATATCCCTGCGCGATGGTCCACGCATCATTTTGATTTCCCCAACACTGTAGGGCGGAAAATTATAGTGATGTATATAACGTTTCGACCTTTCAAGCCCTAAACCGTCAAGTATTTGTTCATCTCTTGCGGCCCCCAGCGTCGTCACAGTCAGTACCTGAGTTTGACCCCGTGTAAAGAGCCCTGTTCCATGTGTGCGTGGTAGAATTCCTACTTCGACACTGATAGGGCGAATTTCATCCACTTCCCGACCATCCGGACGAATATGCTCATCCGTGATCAATTTACGAACAATCAGGTGCACAATGTCTTCCAGTACCGCCTTAATTACTTTGGTATCTTCCGGGAACTCGGCAGCAAAATAGCTCAAGGCTTCCGCTTTAACTTCGTCGATCGCGCTCTCCCGTGCTTTCTTCTCTTCTACACGGACTGCCTCATCTAATTTGCTATAAGTATGGGCTTTAACAGCTTCAACAATTTGGTCTTGAATGTTGGTAAGCTTTACCTCCTCTTTCTCTTTGGCTAATCCCAAAGTAAAAGCTTCCCCCCGATAGTCTGCTATAAACTTGGCAATCTTTTTAACTTCTGTATGTCCAAACATTATTGCATCCAATATTTGATCCTCAGGTACTTCATGGGCACTGGCTTCCACCATCATAACAGCGTCTACTGTCCCTGCTACCGTAAGAAGCATCCGGCTTTTTGCAGATTGTTCAATGGTAGGATTAATAATGTATTCATCTTCAACAAGTCCAACTGTAACAGCAGCAATAGGACCTTCGAAGGGAACGTTCGATACAGTTAACGCTGCGGATGCTGCATTTATTGCTGTGATATCTGTCGCACAGTCTTGATCAACAGACATCACCGCTGCCACCACTTGGACTTCATTACGAAACCCTTGCGGGAACAACGGACGAATTGGACGGTCAATTAAACGAGCGGATAAAGTAGCCTTCTCACTCGCCCTTCCTTCACGTTTTATAAATCCGCCTGGAATTTTACCTGCGGCATACATACGCTCTTCAAACTCAACGGTCAAGGGAAAAAAATCAATTCCCTCCCGGGGTGCACCACTGCATGTAGCAAACGCAGAAACCACTGTATCCCCATAGCTGAGAAAAATCGCGCCTCCCGCTTGTTTACCAATTTTCCCGGTTTGGAAAGTCATGACTCTCCCACCGACCGAGAGTGACTTTTCAAATATTTGTTGTTTCACAATGAAACCTCCTTAAACCTTTCAACCTTCTATTCCAACTTGTTCCCTCTTCGACATATTATTATTATTTCCTGCAAATTACATAATAAACTCTTCTTCCAAATAATCCTGATTAGACTATCAAATATGTTTAAATATTAACTTAAAGAAGCGGATCCTTTAGATCCGCTTCAGATTGCTCTTGAATTAAGTTATTTCCGCAGACCAAGTTCAGCAATTAGATTCCGATAACGTGCAATATCCACATTTTTCAAATATGTCAATAATGCACGCCTCGAACCGACCATTTTTAAGAGACCCCTTCGGGAATGGTGGTCTTTCTTATGCGTCTTAAAATGTTCTGTTAAATACGTAATCCGTTCGGTAAGAAGCGCAATTTGTACTTCTGGAGACCCAGTGTCTCCTTCTTTTTGGGCATGCTTAAGGATGATCTCTTGCTTTCTCTCAGGTGTCATCATAATAAATTCCTCCATTTTTTATAATTCCCAACTACCCAGACTGACGTTGGAGCGTCACTCAATCCGAGTCAGTGGGACCTCATAGCTCCTAAGACAGTATACATGGTTTAAAAGTTTTTGTAAAGTTGTTCACCTAGATGAGGATTTCTCGCAGAGCAGATTCTGCTTTAACTCTGTCTTTTTTTAGCTGCACCAAAAGTTCGTTGACTCCATTAAATTTACGTTCATCACGCAAACGCTCAACTATGTGAACTTCGATCTCCCTCCCGTACAGATCTGCGATAAAATCAAAGAAATGAACCTCAACCATTGTAGTATACAAGTCGTGAAAAGTTGGTTTCATGCCGATGTTCATCATCCCTGACACGCGCTTTCCATCCAGATAGGCCCAAACCGCGTATACCCCTCGCTTTGGTATTAAATAGTCTTCGGCAGGGAGAATATTGGCCGTCGGATAACCCAGCTGACGCCCGCGTTTTTCCCCGTGTACGACAGTCCCACGAAGGCAAGGAGGGCGCCCCAGCAAAGAGCTAGCCAATATAATATCCCCCTGAAGTAATGCTTTACGAATACTGCTCGAAGAAATTACTTGTCCATCAATCATTTGCGCCTGAAGGACACTAACTCCAAATCCATGCTTCTTCCCTAAGGCTTGAATCAACGCTGGGTTTCCTCTGCCTTGGGCGCCAAATGAATAATTAAAACCGACCACAACATGAATCACCCCGAGGGGAAGAAGAATCTTTTCCACAAACTCTTCTGGGGAAGTGTTCGCCATCTTCCTGGTAAACGGTAAATGGTAGACGGTTTGGACTCCAATAGTTTCCAAATAGAGTAACCGCTCTTCGGTTGTCGACAATAGCTTTATCTCTCGTTCGGGAAATAACACTTTAAGTGGGTGAGGCTCAAAAATCAAAACAGAAAGCCCCACACCTAAACGCACAGCTTGTCTTAATCCAAGTTCAAGCAAGCGACGATGTCCCAGGTGTACTCCATCGAAATTACCTAACGCTAAAACACAGGGTTGTTTGTTTGTAAGCAGACTTGTTTGAACTTGCACGAATTTGACCTCCTAA
>JBAQLX010000529.1:0-2630 GCA_049302315.1 Desulfosporosinus sp. | reverse complement strand
TCTCGGTACTTGACTGCTGGTTAGGCTTTATCAAGGCGTTTATTTCAAACCACATGTGCTCCTTGAGCTTAGCAAGGCGCAACCGACACAATTCCGACCAGCCGGGAGGGATTGTGCCGAGCACTACGCCTTATATCCCATTCCTCTCGACAGCTGATAGAGAATAAACTGATTTAGGCTAATGTTTTCTTCCTTGGCCTTTTCAGATAACGCCTGGTGTAAGGACTTAGGCATACGGACACGAAGTTGCCCTGAAAAGTCAGTGGTTTTCCTCGGTTCCTGGACTTCTCGACCTAATTCGATGCAAGCTTCAATCCATCCTCTTTTTGCATCTTCGAGATTAACAAGACACTCGTCTACGGTCTCGCCGTCTGACATACAGCCGGGAAGGAGAGGGATCTGGGCGAACCAGCCGCCGCCCTCATCCTCAGCGAGCTTCCGGATCTTAATCTCATAATCTAATTTCATATAAAACTCTAATTCTTTCACTCTTCATCGCTCCCTTCTAGTTTTCGGATTGCATCCAGAGCTTCTTTAACATAGACAGATTTGATTGGACGGGCAAAGGGGATAGTTAGGATTTCTGTAAGATCAGGATGAGTGTACTGAAAATGGCTTGTTCCGCTTCGCTGTTTACGCCGCTCAAAACCAAAGCGAATAATTAGCTTTTCCAGCTCCTCGAACTTTACGTCTTTTGGATTTCTTACGATTTCCGCATAGAGCTTATCAAACTTGGTCAACCCAATCACCTCTCGAATTAACGATACCATATTTGGAACCGTTCTACAAGCGCGTTTTGAAATAAATTGACTTGGGCCTATCCCTCCACCGCTTATTATCACAGTTTCATTGGTACTGTGACCCTACTTTCACGAAGGAGATAGTTCATCGGTTTATAAGATACCTTCCTATTCTTCGCTTACCACGTTCCAACATCTCTATCTGTTCATATACCTTTAGGTAGTTCCTCTGGGTTTGTAGACTTTTCGATGCCTGAAACATCGTAAGGATTTTCATACTGGTAATTTTTACTTACCCTCATCTACCAAACATATATTTGCTCTGACATTTCTATCAGTTGGGGAACTTACCCGTACATTCGGAACTTCGTCAGTAGGTTCTTCCTACATTCTTACCATGGGTATTTTTTAGACTTCCGCACTATAGACTACACTATCCACCTCTGGATAGGTTTCCCAAAGATTCCTCATTGAGGTAGTTCTCGCGCGACTTCACCGAGCTTTAGACTTTTCAACGCTTACTCATTTACGCGCCCATCGGAGTATTAAAGTGAACCCTTTTAGGCGTTACCCTATCATTTGATTCATTGAGATGTCAGTTCTATCAGTTTTAATACTGATGTCTAGGCTTTTATCGACCTAGAAACGTGTCGCACTATCAGTCCCCGACCGAACGAGCATAACTAATTATACCAGAAGACGGGTCTTTGGACTCGTCTTTTCGCTTTTATAAAGGAAAAAGGGCCGCCTCTTCATAGAAATTACATTTCTATTTTGAGACAGCCCCTTCTTTGGTATAGATAACGTCCGGGAGGGCTTCCCTCGCGCAAAACTTAGTTTGATAGTTCTGCTTTGAGCTTCAGCACTGTTTCCAGTGGCAGACCGGTTATCTCAGCAACGTCTTCTAACGAGAATCCTTTTTTCAATGCGTTTCGGGCTGCTTCCAGCTTACCTTTCAACTTACCTTTCAACTCGCCTTTCAACTCGCCTTTCAACTCGCCTTTCAGCTCAGCTTCGTAGAGGTCGGAATTCTTGTCCATGATAGCCTTTAGTCTTTGTTCGTAGATTTCTTTGGCCCTAGGGTCGGCCGCCATTTCTTCCAAGGCTTTCTTCGCTTGGGCTATGGCTGGGTCTTCTTCGGACAATCTCTCTAGCAATAACATGTCATCCCATCCTTTCAGGAACATTGCCCACCGATCCAGTGAGCACCCGTGATTCACCCTTTCCTCTTTCAGTTTGGGTAACTCAATGAAGTGGATCTCTATCGCGTCTGTCAGTTCTATGCTCTCTTCCAGTTCCAGTAGCCTGAATCTGGTATGGTAGCGTTGGCTGTCTTTTATGCGCACAAAGTCTAGTATGTTTATGGCTATAGCTCTTTTCAGATCCTTATACTTTCCTTTGATGATCTTCTGATCACCAAACATGCGGCAGATATAGAAGGTGCTGCGCCTCTCCATATCAGCTCGATCTCCTATTTGCATTTCGACATTGACCAATTCACCGCTACCCAGCTGTACTTTTATGTCAAGTATGCCATAGCTATCATCTACATACTCCTGCTCCAGGTAGGGGTTCAAGATGTCCACCTCTACAATCTGGCGGTCTCCATTCCAATCCAACACGGCATTCAGAAAGCTGATCAGTATGGGCTTGTTCTTCTCGGCACCAAAGATTTGTTTAAAGACCACGTCTACTTTGGGGTCCAGTCTCTCTGACAGTCTCTCTGACAAGCAGATCACCACCTTCCTGCCTTCATTATATCATACGTCATCCGGTTTCTGGAAGAAATACTCCCGAAACTTTTGTGCTTTTATGTTGTTCAAATATTGCCTTAGCAGTGATTCGAGCTTTTTGCTTGACAATCGCACTCCCTGTGAACCAGCAGGTTCA
>JBAQLX010000528.1:0-2767 GCA_049302315.1 Desulfosporosinus sp. | reverse complement strand
AGCGCTACTCCTTTGAATGTCTTGAAACAACAAGGGTATGACGCTTTAGTCACTTCGTTTGGAAGCGCGTCGCAGATGTATGAGTCCTTATTCTTTGGGTTAAGGAACGGAAGTATTGGTGAAACATCTGTTTTGTTACTTGTGTTAGGAGGACTAATACTCATCTATAAGCGCTATATTGACTGGCTCGTTCCGGTTGCTATGATTGCTACGGTTGGAATACTTACTTGGATATGCGGGCCCAATGGATTTTTTACCGGGGACCCTGTTTTCCATATGATGGCTGGCGGCCTTATTATCGGTGCGTTTTTTATGATTACGGATATGGTTACAATTCCAATAACAAGAAAAGGGCAAATAATTTTTGCAGTTGGCGCTGGCGCAATAACCGTTCTGATAAGACTTGTGGGAGGCTATCCTGAGGGAGTCTGTTATTCAATTCTATTGATGAACTGTTTGACACCATTAATTGATCGTTTCGTACAACCAGTGCGATATGGAAGGAAGTGAGATAATCAATGACACAAGAACATACCCACAATAATAACGGTATATTAAAAATTGCTCTAAATCTCATTTGCGCATGTATTATATCTGGGCTTATAATTGCCGTCGTATATACGTTAACTGCAAGTACAGCATTAGCGAAACAAGCCGAATTGAAAACTCTCTCACTTAAAAGTCTGGTAACCGAAGCAGATACTTATCAAGAAATACCAGGAAAAGATGAGTGGTTTGCAGCTATAAAAGATGGCCAAACAATTGCCTACATTGTACCTGCAGAAAGCAAAGGTTATTCAGGAGCAATTGAGCTGCTTGTCGCGATTAGCCCTGATCACAAGGTTATGAAGTATACTATACTTGAAAGTTCAGAGACACCAGGTCTGGGAGATAAAGCGAAAGAAGAACCATTTGCCGGACAATTTGTAGGCAAGGGTGTTGAGCAGCTTGAAGTAACGAAGGATCCAAGTAAAAAAGAATTAATTCAGTCTATTAGTGGTTCTACCATAACATCAAGGGCAGTTACCAAAGCAGTGAGTGAAGCAGTTGAGGAAGTAACTGTTTTCGTACAAGGAGGGAAATAACATGTTTGAAATATGGAAAATATTTTCCAAAGGGTTAATAGCGGAAAACCCGATTTTTGTACTAGCGTTAAGCCTTTGTCCGGCGTTGGCTGTGACCTCCTCAGTGGCGACAGCCATAACGATGGGTCTTACTGTTATGTTCGTTTTGTCTACTAACAACGTTGTTGTTTCACTAACCAGAAAGTTTGTCAATCCAAAGGTGCGCGTACCAATTTATATTATTTCAATTGCCACCATTGTTTCAGTTGCGGGATTATTGCTTCAGGCATACTTCCCGCTCTTATATAAAGAATTAGGCATTTATCTTGAACTTGTAGTTGTATTTGCCATTATTTTAGCCCGGGCAGAAGTGTTTGCCTCCAAAAACTCAGTAATACGCTCTTTCTTTGATGGTTTTGGCATGGGCTGTGGTTTCGCTTTGGCAATGGTGCTTATCGGTGCGATACGTGAATTGATTGGAAATGGGACAATATTAGGGTTCGCTGTGATGGGAGAATCCTATCAACCGGCCTTAATTATGATTCTGCCTCCGGGTGCATTTATTTTGATCGGATATTTAGTTGCACTAAACAAAATCATTAATGAGTATTGGGAAAAACGTCAAAAAATTAGAGGTGAGGCCACATGATGAAAGATTATTTATTGCTCTTTGTTAGCGCAGTAGTTATAAATAACTTTGTATTAACAAGATTTCTAGGTCTTTGTATTTTCTTTGGGGTATCCAAAAACTTTAATGCTGCAGCTGGAATGGGCATGGCGGTTACAGCTGTCATGACTCTTAGTTCGATGTGTGCTTGGGTTGCCTACAGTTTGGTATTAGTGCCGTTGAATTTGACTTTTTTGTCATTAGTTGTTTTAGTTCTGCTAATTGCGAGTTTTGTGCAATTGCTGGAAATGATTATCAGAAAATATGCTCCGACTTTGTATAAAATGTGGGGAATTTACTTGCTTTTGATCGCAACAAATTGTGTAATTCTCGGTGTTCCGCTTATTAATATTGAATCTAACTATTCCTTTGCCTTAAGTACAGTAAATGCAGTAGGCGCCGGAGTAGGATTTGCGTTAGCTCTTGTTTTGATGGCAAGCTTAAGGGAAAAGTTAAAACTTGCCGATGTGCCTAAGTCGCTTGAAGGATTGGGAATTGCTTTTATCCTGGCAGGATGTCTGTCTTTAGCGTTTTTTGGTTTTTCCGGAATGATCAACATTTAGAAGGGTAGCGATCATAGAATGAGTAAAATAATTTTAATTGTTGCCGTCATGGGAATTATAGGAATTTTCTTCGGATTTATTCTTGCCTTTGCGAATAAAAAGCTCGCTGTAGAGTTAAATCCGCTCATCCATTTGGTTGAAGATATTTTACCTAAAGGACAATGCGGCGCTTGTGGGTTTGCCGGCTGTATGGCTTACGCGGAGGCGGTAGTTTTAAATAAAGATGTTGCTCCTAATCTTTGTATTCCGGGCAAGCAAGCTGTAGCCCAAAAAGTAGCTGAACTGACCGGGAAAAAAGCTGAAGAGGTTGAGCCAAGGGTTGCTTATGTGAAATGCGCAAATCCGCTTGATCCTTCTTCCCAAAAATATATCTATTCAGGCCTTCAGGATTGTGTTGCGGCGAATATCTTGCATTCCGGCCCAAAAAATTGCCAATATGGTTGCCTTGGATTAGGGACATGTGTAAAACAATG
>JBAQLX010000527.1:0-3641 GCA_049302315.1 Desulfosporosinus sp. | reverse complement strand
TCTGAAATACCCCCAGCCAAATATGTGCTGAGTTTAGATTACCAGATCGATCTGTCGAAGTCCAGTAAAATATTTTCCAGGGAGTTTAATAAATAATATTTTCCATTTTATGCATGCTTAAAATGAGTTCCATCGTTAGCCGGTACAGGGATCACCGTTACGGATTTAATATTTAAAAAGGACATCGATCCCGAAAAAGCCCAAAAACTTCAACAAAACATAGATGTAAGGAGTGCCAAGGTGGGCAATGACGCAGCGGATAAGTTTCTTAAAGGCGTTAACACATTATTCTTGCCTTCCAACGTTGCTAAAATGCCAGTTGTTGAATATCCTCCTCTGGATGAAAAAACGATCAATGAGATACAAGCAAGAGCTGTACAAAAGGGAACAGAGGAAGGTCTACAAATTTTAAAAGATGCAGAGAAGCAATATGATGTTATAAGTTATAAGAAAACAAACATTGGCAGCCCCATAATTTGTAAGATGGATCATGTCCTCCTCAAAATCACGCAAAAGAGAGTAAGTGACAAAAGGCAGGATAAGGGCGGTGCATCCGCCATATACAGATTACTGGCAAAGCCAGTAACAATAAGGGTTTAGATAGTGGTGTAAAAGATAAATATCATATATACAAGTGGTGCATTAAGGGGTATAATTAGTATGGATGTAGCTATATTAAAGGTATTTATGTGGTGCATGTGACTAATAATTCCTGGAAAGAGGATTGGCCTTATGAAATTTCATCGTTTCAGTCTTTCGATAGATGAAGCAACGTATCAAGCAATTCAGACACGTGTTGCCGCCTCTGGTAAGAGTGAGGCAGATGTCACCAGAGAACTTATAAAAAGGGGGCTTGCAAGTGATTGGATAGATGAAAACACGGATCTAATAGCTTGGGTGGTTAGGCAACAATTAGAAATTGTATTGAAACCTCATATTGAACGATTGGCAGCACTTTCTAGTAAATCAGGACATATGAGCACGACAGCTGCTTTTCTAAATGTACAGGCCCTTATGGATCTTGTGCCAAAGGAACAAAGAAAAGATGTTAGAGTGATGTACGAGAGCGCACGAAAAAAAGCTGCTGCATATATGAAAACGAAGGCTGAGAATTGGGAAAACGATATAGGGGCTGAGTGAAGTATTTCACATAATTAAGAAGGAGCAAGGGTATATGAAAAAGGACGTCTTATCTGATGAAAAAATTAATCTAATTGTAGGTAACGTTAAGGCCTCACTAGCTTTAGAGGAGCTATATGTTACGGAAGGGGAAAGCCAAGTTTATAAAAAATATCTTAAAGGGGACTTAACTGAAGAAGAGGTTTTAAAGTTGTTCCAGGACAAAGGGGGTGGAGAAAATTGAATGGGGAGATATACTGTTATCCTGGGACAAATGTTCTTATTAATAAATTGAATATCGAAGATCCGATCTCATTGACGGAAAAGGAACGTCAATTTACAGGCTTTAGGTTAGTACAATTGGAGCAAGATCCGATGCAAGGTAGTTTTGATTTATCTCACTTGCAGAAAATCCATAAGCATTTGTTTCAAGATATTTATTCGTGGGCTGGTCAGCTAAGGATCGTAGACATATCAAAAGGTAATACTCTTTTTGCATTGAGTCATAATTTGAAACCTTTGTTTGAAGATTTATTCGTTAAGCTTAAGAAAGATGAATTTCTAAGTAATTTGAATATTGAAAATTTTTCTGAAAGACTTGCTTATTACACTTCTGAAATAAATGCTTATCATCCATTTAGAGAGGGCAATGGCCGATCCACAAGAGAGTTTATTCGCTGTCTGGCCAACAAAGCAGGCTATTTGATAAATTATTCACAAATTGGCAAACCTAAGTTATATCAGGCTCTGGTTAAATCATTTGATGATTACACGGATTTGAGGGAAGTCTTTAAATCTCATATAACCGACACAATTAAAAAGCGTTACTTAAAGGAATTACTAGGGATAGAAAATGCGCCAGAATTACTTTTAGTAAAATTGAATAAGATTAGGGTCATAGATGACGATCAAGAGTTTTGTTCTAGGTCTTGTGGTTATCAATCAAATGACGATAGGATCGGTGCCATGAATCTAAGGCAAATGGGAATAGAGTACCGCCATGCCGTTTCTTCTCAGGCATGATCCTGATTAGAACAGGGTGCTGTCAGCCACCCTTTGATGTAACAACACGCCTGAAAGGGTGCTAAAAGGTAGGAGCATAAAAGCGTTCGCACTACTGGTTAGTTACAAGCCTCCACCTCTTAGAGTAGCGTAGGTGGATGGTCGTTGACAGCGCGGGTAGATAGTGTTTCTTGTTTACCACATTTATCTAGCGTGTTATAATAAACGTGTAAAATCTGAAATGACACAGAGGTGACGTTGTGACAAATCCACAATTACGGAAATCGTTTGGTATTGTTCAAATGAAACGTCGATCTAGTATCACAATAGGGAAGGAGGTTCGCAAAACACTCCACTTGGCCGATGAGGGTGATGTGTTCGAAATGATAGTTGAAGACGGTCGTATTATTCTTGAACCAAAAAAACTAGTTCCTACTGATCAAGCGTGGTATTGGAGTGAGGAATGGCAAGCCGAGGAACGTGAGGCACGAGAAGATATCGCGGCTGGCCGAGTTATCCGGGCACGTTCGGTAGAAGAACTAGTGGAAAAGTTGAATAGTGGTGATGAAGTTGGAGTTTGATTTTACACCACGGTTCAAACGTGCTTATATGAAATTACCAGAAAAGACAAGAACACTCTTTGGTGATAAAATGTATCAGTTTCTAGACGATTGGCAGCACCCATCATTTCGTGTGAAGAAGATCCAGGGGACAGAAACCGTGTGGGAAGCTAGTCTTAATATGAGCATTCGATTCACGTTTGAGTTCTCCAAAGAACAAGACGGAACTGTTGTATGTGTACTGTTGAACATAGGTGACCATGATCATATCTTGCGTCCCCCGTACTAACAAATCAAAAGAAAAATCAAAAGTAGCCTATCCCTGATAAGGAAGCTACTTTTTGCTTTCCCTATTGCGCCGTTTGTAGTGATTATGCTCATGGAGTTAAGACGTTGGAGCGATCGGGGATGATCAGGTATCTTCAGGTATCTTCAGGTATCTTCAGGTATCTTTTTGCCGTACTTAATAAGAATGAGTTTCATGTCAACCTTTTCTAATTAGTTCGAGTATTGCCGCTGTGCGGGTGGTGATGCTGTTTTTTTCGGCGTAGGTGTCGATTCTTAAGTATTGTCAAAGACTGGTTTTAAATCAACTGTTAGATCAGGAAATATATTTACATTATTTTTGTTAGGGATGCTCAGTTTTCTTCCGGGATTTCTTTTCCGTGCTCGGGTCGGAAAAGGCCTCCGAAGTTAGTCTTCGGGGGCCATCTTTTCCTACCAAAGGAGACTGGTGCTTCCCGAAATTTGTCGCAATTTCAATTTTCATTCCTTCGACAAATTTCAAAGGCATAACCTTTATATGTATGCTAAAATAAGGGAAAATACTGGGCGAGGGGAAGATGTTATTGCCGAGGGAAGCGCGTATTTGGTATCCTGGAGCTAGTTATTATATCATGTGTCGCGGAAATCATAGACATGACATTTATATATAAGGTAGTCAGTTGAGAAGAAAACGTG
>JBAQLX010000526.1:0-2619 GCA_049302315.1 Desulfosporosinus sp. | reverse complement strand
GGCTGACCATTCACGAGTGCCAACATATTTACACCAAACGTATCTTCCATCTGAGTATGTTTATAGAGTTGGTTCAGGATGATTTTTGGGTTAACATCACGCCTCAGCTCAATCACAATACGCATCCCGGAACGATCCGATTCATCCCTTAAATCGGTAATTCCGTCGAGTTTCTTATCCCGTACAAGGTCAGCAATTTTCTCAATCATTCTGGCCTTATTAACCAAAAATGGAATTTCCGTAACAATAATTCGTGCCTTTCCGGACTTCTCTATACGTTCTATTTTTGCCGTTGCTCGAATTTTAATAGATCCTCTTCCGGTCCTAAATGCAGACCTAATTCCTTCGTGACCCATGATAGTTCCGCCGGTAGGGAAATCGGGTCCTAAGATATATTCCATCAGCTCATCAACGGATAACTCAGGGTTATCCATCAAAGCAATCGTCGCTTTGATAACTTCCGATAAATTATGAGGAGGAATATTTGTTGCCATTCCTACGGCAATCCCAGACGAACCATTGACGAGCAAATTTGGGAATTTTGCTGGCAATACCGTGGGCTCATCTTGTTTTTCATCGTAGTTTGGCATAAACTCGACGGTAGCTTTATCAATATCTTCCAACATATAGGTAGCTATTTTGGCCATTCGGAGCTCGGTATAACGCATGGCTGCGGCAGAATCTCCATCGATAGAACCAAAGTTTCCATGTCCGTCAATGAGCGGATAACGGCTGGCAAAATCCTGATCCATACGTACAATAGCATCATAAATTGAACTATCTCCATGGGGATGAAATTTACCCATACAATCACCGACAAGACGTGCGGACTTACTATATGGTTTGTTGGGTGTCAGACCCAACTCATGAAGGGTATAGAGAATTCGGCGATGCACCGGTTTAAGACCGTCCCGAACATCAGGCAAAGCACGGCTAACAATAACACTCATGGAATAGTCGATAAAGGATTTTCGCATTTCATCCGCAATTTCGACGGGAAGAACTTTCCCTCCCTGCATTTCATCCGACATGAACGAGCACTCCTTTAAGTATCTAAATTACGAACATCTTTAGCATAACGGTTAATAAAGTCACGGCGTGGTTCTACTTTGTCTCCCATCAATACCGTAAACATTTCTTCAGACCGTATTGCATCTTCGATCGTCACTTGTAAGATCGTGCGCTTGGCAGGATCCATCGTAGTCTCCCACAACTGTTCCGGATTCATTTCTCCCAAGCCTTTATAGCGCTGAAGTTCAACTTTTTCTCTACCTATTTTATCCAGAATTTTGGCGAGTTCTTTATCCGTATAAGCATATTGAATGTCTCTCCCCTTCTTAACCTTAAAGAGAGGGGGTTGCGCGATATATACATAATGTTCTTCAATTAAGGGCCTCATGTAGCGATAGAAAAAAGTCAATAAAAGTGTCCGAATATGAGCGCCGTCCACATCGGCGTCTGTCATAATAATCAGCTTATGATAACGCGCCTTACTAATATCAAATTCATCGGAAATACCAGTTCCCAATGCGGTAATCATGGCCCTAATTTCTACATTAGCCAGTATTTTATCAAGTCTGGCCTTTTCCACATTGATAATTTTCCCTCGTAAGGGCAAAATTGCCTGGAAACGTCGATCCCTTCCCTGTTTGGCGGAACCACCTGCACTATCTCCTTCAACCAGATACATTTCACACAGATCCGGTTC
Organism: Desulfosporosinus sp.; assembly: GCA_049302315.1. Classification (GTDB taxonomy): domain Bacteria; phylum Bacillota; class Desulfitobacteriia; order Desulfitobacteriales; family Desulfitobacteriaceae; genus Desulfosporosinus. Next base: position 911 of record JBAQLX010000526.1, on the reverse strand, counting down.
TTTCCAGGAACAATCCGCCAGTTTTCCCGGCAGGGATGTTCCCTCTAAAGCACTCTTACGACGGGTTAACTCCCGAGCTTTACGGGCAGCATCTCTAGCTCGGGCTGCTTGAACAGACTTATCAATAAATTTTCTGGCAATCGCTGGATTTTCTTCAAAAAAGGTACTTAATCCCTCCCCTGTGGCAGAGTCCACGATGCCCCTGATTTCACTGTTTCCAAGTTTTGTTTTCGTTTGCCCTTCAAACTGTGGATCAGGCACTTTAACCGAAATAACGGCAGTTAATCCTTCCCGGATGTCATCACCTGACAGATTGGAATCAGCAGCTTTTAGTATATTACTTTTACGGGCATAATCATTCACCACCCGTGTTAAAGCCGACTTAAAACCTGCCTCATGAGTTCCCCCTTCTTGGGTATTAATATTATTGGCATAGGAAAACAAATTTTCGGCATAACTGTCATTGTACTGAATACAGACTTCAACTTGGACATGATCTTTGGTCGTTTCAATAAATATTGGCTGGGGATGTAAACAATCTTTGCTTTTGTTGAGATAAATCACAAAATCCTGAATACCGCCCATATGTAAAAACATTTCTTTAACATTTGTTCGCTCATCCGTCAAATTAATTTTCACACTTTTATTAAGAAAGGACAATTCTCTGAGACGATGTGCCAGAATATCAAAATCATAAACGGTCTCTTCAAAAATTTCCAGATCAGGGATAAAGGATATTTTTGTTCCATTTTTCTCAGTTGTTCCTATATTTGCTAACTCTGTGGTAGGTTTTCCTTGTGCATATTCCTGATGGTAAACATGGCCTCCTTTGGAGACCTCGACAACTAACCATTTTGACAAAGCATTAACGACACTTAAGCCTACTCCATGTAGTCCGCCCGACACTTTGT
>JBAQLX010000525.1:0-3517 GCA_049302315.1 Desulfosporosinus sp. | reverse complement strand
AAAGGGGAATTGTTGTTTCCTAAAGAGAAGCGGAAAGAAGAAGTTGAATTGACGTCAGAGCTGGAACGTGAACTGGATGTGGCGGCGCTGGAAATTGAGAAAATTGCTCAGCAAGATACCCCACCTCTTCTTCGCAAAATCCCCTTGTGTAGAAATTGTGCTTATAAAGAATTCTGTTGGGCGTGACAAGAATTATTCAAGAATTATTATAGAAAGAATCGAGGGAGACCATTGAAAAAAACGCTCTATATTTTTTCCAATGGGCAATTGCACCGCAAAGATAACACCATCTTTTTTGAGAGTGAAGAAGGGGATCGGAAATTTATTCCGGTGGAGGATACATCGGAACTGATGGTTTTTGGGGATGTTGACCTGAATAAACGCTTTTTGGAGTTTTGTACGCAGAAGGAAATTTTGATCCATTACTTCAATCATTATGGATATTACATGGGCACGTTTTATCCTCGAGAACACTATAACTCGGGCTATATGATCCTGCGCCAAGCGGAGCATTATCTTAAACCGGAATCCAGACTGCACATTGCTCGACAGTTTGTGACTGGGGCCGAGCGCAATATTCGCCAGGTCCTAAAATATTATGCCAATCGTAATAAAGAGGTGGGGGAGCAACTGGGAGAGATCGAAGGATTGGCGGAAAAAATTAGCACAGCAGCAGATATATCCATCCTTATGGCCATCGAGGGAAATATACGAGACCAATATTATCGGGCGTTTGACGCAATCCACAGGCAAGAAGACTTTATCTTTGATGGTCGTTCCAGGCGTCCTCCCAAAAACGAGATCAACACGTTGATTAGTTTTGGCAATACGATCATGTATTCAACAGTCTTGAGTGAGATTTACCGGACCCATCTTGATCCACGTATTGGATATTTGCACACGACAAACTTTCGTCGCTTTACACTCAATCTGGATGTAGCGGAAATCTTCAAGCCAATCGTTGTGGATCGTGTCATCTTTTCTTTAATTGGCAAGAAAATGATTAGTAAGAAGGACTTCAAGAAAGAGGGGGGTGGGTTAATTCTGAAAGAACAAGGCCGGAGAGTATTTGTTGAGGAGTTGGAAAATCGGTTAAAGACTACGATTAATCACCGAGAGATTGGCTCACCCGTTTCTTACCGGCGATTATTGCGGTTAGAGTTATATAAGCTTGAGAAGCATTTAATGGGGGAGAAGAACTATGAGCCTTTTATTACTCAGTGGTAATTGAAAACGGCGAAGGGTAAAACGGAGGAAAGGCTATGTTTGTGATCCTGGTATATGATGTTGGAGAAAAGCGGGTTAACAAAGTGCTTAAGCGGTGCAGAAAATATTTAAACTGGGTACAAAATTCAGTTTTAGAGGGAGATATCAGCGAGAGCAATCTGAAGAAATTGAAAATGGAACTGGAACGAATAATTGATTCGGATCATGATTCAGTGATCATCTACACATCTCGTACCACTAAGTATACGGATCGAGAAATCATGGGCTTGCGTAAAGGGGGAGAAGAACTTATTATATAAAGGAAGGGGAAAGGAGCCACTACCTTTATAGATGTCGTCAATGCACAATAAAGTAATAATCCTGGGAGATCGACGACAGTGAAAAGCACTGTTTATGCGGTTTCCCAGTTATGGTGAGATGATAAACTGAATTAATGTGTTCTGGGAAATCCTTTATTTTTAGGCCCAAAATGGGCCTGTAGTCTGCCTATAAGGAATTGAAACTCGTACTGCCATTTCTCTCAGTGATTGATCAAACCGCGCCTGTAGCCTGCCTATAAGGAATTGAAACATCGCAGTACTGACAATCGTCAGTTCGTTCAAAGCCGCCTGTAGCCTGCCTATAAGGTATGCATGCTTACCGCCAAAAAAAATGGTATAATCTCACTTGAAAAGATTCTAAAGATTCCACAAAGGTACACCTTTGGAAAACGCCCACTCTCCATGCTTTTAGGTTGGGGAGAAATGACTTTTGCTCGTTATTACTATGTCGATATGCCGACAAAGCAGTATTCTGATATACTGCAGAAAATTTCCGATGAACCGGCTTTTTATCTTTCATTGCTGGAAGAAAACAAAAGGAATCTGAAATCTCAAACCGCATATGAAAAGAGCAAACGCACTACAATAGAATTGCTTGGCAGACAAAAAACTGATGTTTCCAAAGTCGATGAAGTGATGGAGTACCTCTTGTTTAAGTGCGAAGACATTACGCCGTTGGCATTGCAGAAACACCAGTAAGAAAGACAGGAAGTCAGTTATTAAGAAAGTGAAGGAGCTAATGGTATTTGCATCGCCTGTTGACTGCCTATAAGAAATTGAAACTGATGCAGGTTAATTTGATGATAATAAAGAGGTGAGGACTATTCATTTAGAAATCTATTTTAAACCAATGAGAGAGCCGGGTGTTTTGCCTATTCATTATAATTATCTGGTGCAAGCAGCCATATATAATTCCATAGATTCTGAATTAGCTAATTTTCTGCATGAGATAGGATATGTGGATGGTAGCCGCTCGTTTAAGTTATTCAGTTTCTCTTTATTGCAAGGTGCTTATCAGATGGATCGGGTGAAAAAAACCATAGCCTTTGAAGGTGGGATCAACCTAACCGTATCATCCCCTTTGCATGATTTCTGTCAATCGCTAGTTAACAGCTTATTAACAAAGGGTAGTTTGCGTTTGGGAGCACAGGAGTTAGAAATTGAAAAGGTTAACGTTCGACAATTTCATGTTAATGAAAACCAGGTGAACATCAGAACGCTATCACCAGCCGTTCTGTATAGTACCCTGCTTAGGCCTGATGGGAGGAAATACACGGCTTATTTTCAACCGGGGGAGCCAGATTATATTCGTTTATTCAATGAGAATTTGCGCAAGAAATACCGAGCCCTTTTCGAGAAGGAGGAACCAGTAGGAGAAATAAAAGTTAGGCCTTTAGGTTTACAAAGGATGAGAATTATCAATTATAAGGATACTGTGATCAAGGGATATTCGGGGAAGCTGTTTTTGAACGGACCAAGGGAATTGCTTCAGCTAGCGATAGATGGGGGAATAGGGAGTAAGAATAGTCAAGGGTTTGGATGTGTGGAGGTAGTGGAGAGGTAGGAGTAGGGGATATTTGTAAATATTGCCTTAGATATTGTATTTTCATGCAGGAAATGGAAACATTGGGTCGAAGTGATACAAGGATGTGAATTTTCACATCCTTGTATTGCGTCTTTTGGATTCCTCATAGGTAGACTAGTATAGGGATCGGATCGAATAGAATGAAATATAACTAATATATTTCAATTCCTTTATAGGTAGACTAAAAAATACTTGATTGATTTGACATCGACTGTGTCGCTTCAATTCCTATAGATCCAACTACGTTATTAGTATAACTATTTTATAAAACAAATCAAATTCACTTGTAATAGAATAATAATAGATTTAAATATAACTTATATTAAGAATTGACAATTTGCTTTCTTTTGTATACAATATTTCTCAACGGGGAGAGGGATTGTAT
>JBAQLX010000524.1:0-6766 GCA_049302315.1 Desulfosporosinus sp. | reverse complement strand
CGGGTTAATTTCTTCTCAACGCGTTCTGCTTGCATTAATCGAAAAGGGTGTCAGCCGAGAAACAGCATATGCTCAGGTTCAACGCAATGCCATGGAAGCCTGGAATACTAAAGAACAATTTCAAAGCCTGCTCAACCGGGACCCGAGTATCCGGGAATACTTAAACGAGCAAGAAATTGCCGCCTTATTTGATTATGCATACCATACAAAGCACGTAGCAGATATTTTCGAGAGATTAGGCCTCGGGGAATAAAATCAAATTGCACGTTCAATCATTCCTAACTTAGCTAAGACGTGGAATGAACGTAAGACACGACAACAGGAGCTGCCAGCATCGTTCTAAGCCACATAGACCCAAGCCATAGGAGGAGTGATCACGCTAAGTGCATTTGCATCAAAGACGCGAACAGCCACAGGGAACCGGTGACGGTGTCGTTCCAGCCCCCGTGGGACCCAAGCCCAGAGGAAGTTTCTTAGCTTAGAGAGCACGGAGAGAGGAATTGCGTCAATGAGCGCAGAGAATATGGCGTTAAGAAACACAATGGGACTTGTCCATGGATGGACTGATGTCGCGGTGCCATGGATGGCAAGGAGCGACGCACTTGCAGAAAGCCCAGAAGTTTTGTGTTTTAGCCATATTCTCAAGGGAATAGCAAAGGAACGTGTCGATCACGATAGTCTCCTGTGACGATAGTCTCCAGTGGAGAGTATCGCCGAAAGCGCACGACCCTTAACGAATTCTATCGCGCTGAGGATGACTATCGCCGAAGGTGCTAACCCACAACGAACACTTCTCGCCGTAGGATGCTAAGACACTTCCTCCCAAACTGACGACGAAAGGGGTAAGATTATGGAAAAGTTAGCATTACGGTATGAGGGGAAAGCAAAGAGAGTTTATGCGACAGATCAAAGCGAGTATTTTTGGGTAGCCTACAAAGATGACGCGACTGCGTTGAACGGACTAAAAAAAGGACAAATTGCGGATAAAGGAGAGGTCAATAACCAGTTATCGGCACTCTTCTTTGAAGAAATAGAAAAAACGGGCATTCTAACCCATTTTGTGAAGCTTTTAAACGATCGAGATATGCTCGTACGCCGCTTAGACATGATCCCCCTTGAGGTCGTTGTGCGCAATATTGTAGCCGGAAGCTTAGCGAAGCGTCTTGGAGTGGAGGAGGGCTATGTTCTCTCTCAACCGGTTGTGGAATTGTATTATAAAGATGATGAACTGGGAGATCCGATGGTTAATGACTCCCATGCTGTCGCAATGGGATGGGCAAGTGCTGCAAATATTAAAGAAATTCAAGTCTTGGGCTTAAAAATAAACGAAATATTGCGGGCTATTTTAGTCAAAGCGGGAATCGATCTGATTGATTTTAAACTGGAGTTTGGGGTCGCGGATGGAAAAGTCTACCTAGGCGATGAAATCTCGCCAGATACTTGCCGTTATTGGGATATGGAAACACGGAAAAAGCTGGACAAGGATCGCTTCCGGCGGGATCTTGGAGGGGTTGAAGAAGCGTATCAAGAAGTCTTTCGTCGGGTAAAAGAGGTCCTCGCACCTGCTTAAAGTGAAAGTACTCATACCAATTAAAGGGAACGCTGCAGTTTGAAGTTGTGAGCAAGATTGTCGGGATGTACGAAAAATGAAGTTGGCATAAGCAATACACTTTAGGTAGAGATGGGGATCGGAAATGTATGAATTTGGAGAGGACAAGCCGAAAGAGGAATGTGGAGTTTTTGGGATTTATGCTCCCGATCAGGAGGTGGCCCGTTTAACTTACTACGGGCTTTATGCCTTACAGCATCGTGGGCAGGAAAGCGCCGGAATCGCGGTTTCGGATGGACGAAGCATAACTGTGTATAAGGGAATGGGTTTGGTATCGGAAGTGTTTTCTGACAGGGTTGTGGAGGGTTTGACGGGAAAAATGGCGATCGGGCATGTTCGTTATTCTACTACGGGTTCAAGTCATCTTGCTAATGCCCAGCCTTTGGTGGTACACTACCAAAAAGGCATGATGGGCTTAGCCCATAATGGAAATTTAACAAATGCTTATGAACTTCGAGAAGAACTGGGGAAAAACGGGGCGGTTTTCCAAACGACCGTTGATAGTGAAGTGATTATTAATCTAATTACCCGCTATCGCCGAGGCTCCTTGGAAGACGCTTTGGTTAAGACCATGATTGATCTGCGTGGGGCATATGCTCTGGTGATCTTGGCGGAGGATAAGCTTTTTGGACTCAGAGATCCTCATGGTATTCGTCCCTTATGTATTGGGCGGATGGGTGACAGGTACTGCCTGGCTTCAGAGAGTTGTGCACTCGATACCATCGGCGCAGAGTTTATTAGGGATGTGGAACCCGGTGAGATTGTGGTGATTGATGAAGAGGGGATACATTCACGACAGGGACTCACGAAGACCGAGCGTTCGTCCTGTGCCTTTGAATACATCTATTTTGCCCGACCGGATAGCACCATGGATCAGTTGAACGTCTCGGAGAGCCGACGTCAGATGGGAATAGAACTTGCCCGTGAATGTCCGATTGAGGCGGATCTGGTGATTGCAGTCCCAGACTCCGGGACCGCGTCTGCCTTGGGGTATGCCACGGCACTGGGGATTCCCTTTGGAGAAGGTCTGATTAAAAACCGTTATGTCGGGCGTACCTTTATTCAACCGACTCAAGCAATGAGAGAAGTGGGCGTTCGTCTCAAGCTCAATGCTAATACGAGCGTCCTGAAAGATAAACGTATCGTGATGATTGATGATTCGATCGTCCGCGGAACAACAAGTTGCAAGCTGGTGGATATGGTCAAGAGAGCAGGAGCCAAAGAAGTACACTTCATAATCAGTTCCCCCCCGGTAGCCTATCCGTGCTACTATGGGATTGACACGGCGGAACGGGAAAAACTGATTGCCAATCAATTGGATGTCGAAGGGATTCGGAAGTATATAGGGGCGGATTCGCTCCACTATATCTCTCAGGAAGCCTTGTTGCGAGCACTTGGCACAGATACCGTTTGTTTGGCTTGTTTTAACGGAACGTATCCTATCCCAGTTCCGAATTTCAACCGGGGTAAAAATGATTTTGAAACACAGAAAGGCTAGGAGGAATAAACGTTGGGATACTCTTACCGAGACGCGGGCGTTGACATACAAGCTGGTATTGAAGTTGTAGAGCGCATTAAACCAGAGGTCGCCAGGACACTTCGTCCGGAAGTCCTCAGTGGACTTGGCGGGTTTGGCGGACTTTTTAAATTGGATCTGGGGAAATATCCGGACCCAGTTCTTGTATCCGGAACGGATGGCGTGGGAACTAAGCTACGCCTCGCTTTCCAAATGAACAAGCATGATAGCATCGGACAAGATGCAGTGGCTATGTGTGTCAATGATATTTTGGTTCAGGGTGCAGAACCTTTGTTTTTTTTGGATTATCTGGCCGTTGGTAAAGTAGAGCCGACCCGTGTTGCTGAAGTGGTAGGCGGGGTTGCCAAAGGGTGTGAAATGGCGGGTTGCGCACTGATCGGGGGCGAAACGGCGGAAATGCCGGGCTTCTATGCCGAGGATGAATATGATATAGCCGGGTTCTCAGTGGGCGCTGTTAATCGCAATCAGATGATTGACGGATCGAAAATCCGGGCCGGGGATGTGCTTATTGGCTTAGCTTCCACAGGACTCCATAGTAACGGATATTCTTTAGCACGCAAGATTTTTGCACCGTATCCTTTAGATAAGGTGTTTTCAGAGTTAGGGGAAGCACTTGGGGAGGCCTTGCTTCGTCCGACTCGGATTTATGTAAAATCGATCTTGCCGTTGCTTCCAGGGGGAGAAATCCTGGGCATGGCCCATATTACCGGAGGAGGATTAACGGACAACATTCCCCGTGTCTTATCCTCAGGTCTGGGCGTTCGGATTGATACTTCGACGTGGGAACATCCTCCCATTTTCGCCTTAATGCAACGTCTGGGAGATGTGGCTTGGTCAGAAATGTATCGGACCTTTAACATGGGCGTTGGTTTTGTCATTATTGTTCACCCGGAAGATGAGGGCAAAGTTTGTCAGAAACTTGTTGAGTTAGGAGAAAAATGCTTCGTTATGGGAAGTGTTGTACCCGGAGAAGGGGTGGCATATTGAGGACCGCAGTACTGGTTTCGGGCCGAGGGAGCAATTTGCAAGCTTTGCTTGACTCATGTGGTGATGGCAGCCTCCCGATAGAGATTGTATGTGTAGGGTCAGATCAACAAGGGACAACTGCACTCCAACGATCTCGGGCGGTAGGAATTCCTAGCCGTGTCTTCCAAGTGAGTGATTATCCCCATCGACAAGCCCAGGAAGAGGACATCTTAATTTGGATGCGCGAAAATCGGGTGGAACTTTTACTCTTGGCAGGATATCTCAAGGTGTTAAGTCCCCAGTTTATTCGTCAGGCCAATTTCCCGATCATGAATATCCATCCCTCTTTGCTTCCAGCCTTTCCCGGGCTTCATGCTCAGCGTCAGGCTCTTGAATACGGGGTTAAAGTAAGCGGGTGTACGGTGCACTTTGTGAATGAGGATTTAGACAGTGGGCCGATAATTTTGCAGGAAGCAGTACCTGTGTTGCCAGGGGATACGGAAGAAATTTTGGCACAGAGAATATTAGAGGTGGAACATCGCCTTTACCCGGAGGCTGTTCGTTTGTTGGCTTTAGGAAAAGTGGAGCAGATCGGGCGCCGTGTTCGAATTTTGCAGCAGGAGGTTGTTTAGGATGAAGAGAAGAGCAATAATCAGTGTTTCGAACAAAACAGGTGTTGTTGCTTTTGCACGTGGACTAGTGGAATTAGGGTTTGAATTGATTTCCACCGGAGGGACGTATAAAACGTTGGGCGAAGCCAATGTTCCAGTAAAATATATCAGTGAGATTACGGGATTCCCGGAAGTGTTGGATGGCCGGGTGAAAACGCTCCACCCCTTAATTCACGGTGGGATTTTAGCGATGGATACTGAGGAACATAGGAAACAAATGGAGCAAAATGGGATTAGTTTTATCGATTTAGTGGTGGTTAATCTTTATCCATTTCGTGAGACTATTGCCAAGCCGGGCGTGACTTTTGAAGAAGCTATTGAAAATATTGACATTGGCGGACCGACAATGGTTCGTGCCGCGGCTAAAAATCATGGGCGTGTCGTCATAGTCGTTAATCCAGAATCCTATGGAGAGGTTTTAAGCGTGCTGCGCGAAGAGGGAGCTGTTTCCGCGGCTATGCGTCGCCGCCTGGCTGCCGAAGCCTTTGCCCATACGGCGGAATATGACCGACTCATAGCCGGATACTTAGAAGGTCAGCTTGAACCGAAAAAGGAGTTAAATTAATGAGGGAGACGAGGGCAGTGGGTAACCTTCGAGTATTAGTAGTAGGCAACGGAGGACGGGAACACGCTCTGGCTTGGAAATTGGCACAAAGCCCGGAACTCGGACGTCTCTTTGTTGCGCCGGGGAATGCTGGGACCGTGTTGTGGAATGTAGCCATTCTGGCACAGGACATTTCTGCGTTAGTGGAGTTTGCGCTCACGGAGAAGATTGATTTAACCATCGTTGGTCCGGAAGACCCGTTAAGTTCAGGGATTGTGGATGCTTTTCAGGAGGCGGGTCTGCGGATTTTCGGACCGACCCAGGCTGCAGCCCAGCTGGAGGGGAGTAAATCCTTTGCCAAAACCATTATGGAAAGTGCTGGTGTCCCGACGGCGAAGTGGAAGATGTTTGAAGATCCTGAGCAAGCGAAGACCTATGTCAGAACTATCGGGGTGCCCTGCGTTTTAAAAGCAGATGGTTTAGCCGCGGGTAAGGGTGTCATTGTCGCGATGGAGTTGGAATCCGCTCTTCAGGCGGTCGATGAAATCATGGATGGTGGTTTTGGAACAGCAGGCAAAAAGCTCGTCATTGAAGAATTCCTGGAAGGGCAAGAGATCAGCTTGCTTTGCTTTTCTGATGGGGTAACGGCGTACCCTATGGTTCCAGTTCAGGATCACAAGCGAGCCTTGGAAGGTGACCTTGGACTCAACACCGGAGGAATGGGAACCTATAGCCCTCCTCCGATCTGGACGGCTGAGCTTGAAGCTAATGTTATGCGTGACTTTGTTGCCCCGACCTTACAGGTGATGCGCGAACGTGGGACTCCGTTTCAAGGGGTGCTCTTCTTAGGGCTGATCCTTACGGAGCAGGGCCCGAAAATTCTGGAATACAATGTCCGGTTTGGCGATCCGGAAACACAAGTGGTGATGAAACGACTAAAATCAGATCTCTTGCCCATCCTTTGGGCTTGTACAGAGGGCAGGTTGTCGGAAGTTCAGCTGGAGTGGAAAGAGGACGTCGCAGTTTGTGTTGTGATGGCGGCTCCGGGTTATCCGTTAACCTATGCTAAGGGGGTTCCTATCCGCTTACCGGAAAATCATCAGGATACGGTTATCTTCCATGCCGGAACGGGAATCAGCGAGGGACAACTTCTAAGTACCGGTGGACGGGTGTTAGGGATCACTGCTGAAGGTAAAACACTCCAGGAGGCTAGGGAAAAAGCGTATGCTCTCGTGGAGCAAATCGATTTTCCACAAGCTCATTTTCGACGGGATATTGGGGCAAAAGGGCTTAACCCTCGTCAGTAAAGGGTTCTTATTTAGAAAATTCGTGTATGAGCACATTTGATTTTGATAAAAAGAGGCTTCCCAATAATTCGTTGAATTTATGGGCAGCCTATTTTTTTATCATCTCTTTTAAGAATAAACCCCGCTTCCAAA
>JBAQLX010000523.1:0-1823 GCA_049302315.1 Desulfosporosinus sp. | reverse complement strand
TTTCAGTGTCAATTACAATGGGCTTAATCTCTTTCGAACCATCGGCATTTTCAATTTCAACTGTTATTTTCATCTTCATACTCAGATAACCTCCGTCAAGATATAGCTCTGAGTACCATCATATTTTATTATAGTTAGGTTGTCCAGCCAATGATTGGCATTAGTGTTAATAATTGGTTAATATATTCCGCACAGGTCGAAGCATTTTAATACAGAGGAAGCTTGCAGGAGTTACCTATTTGCACTTAGATGGCCGAAAAACCAAACCACTATATATAGGGGTCACCTGAGTGAAACGGATACCCAATTTCAGCAATTGCTTTGTGAACAGGGCCAATAGTAGGTAAAGGAATTGTAAATATCGGCTCTTGGCTTTCCACAAGTGCGGAAATCTGAGAGATATGGACTTTATTGTCACCGTAGGCAAACGGTACATTGGGATTTACTTCTACAATAACTTCCCTGGCTTTAGCGATTGCGGCCATAGTGTAATCTGGTGATAGACCCGCCGAAAAGTAACCGAATTTATCCATAGGGGAGACCATAGTTATAACCACATCACAGGCAACGTATCCATCTTTAATCAATCTTGGAATCCCAAAAAAGCTGCTGGGTATAACGTCTATCCAACCTTCTTTAGCACCTTGTCGACTTGTAGCACTAAGAAACCAACTTACATGTTGAATGTTTTCCACTGTATGGGGATCAAAGTAACCATATTTACGAAGAGGATATGGTTGCCTTATTTTCACATTATGATAATCGCGGCGTTGTTCTGATAACGCAGTTAATATTGTGGGGGTTCGCCGACCCCTAAAGGCGCACATACGGAATCCCCATCTTTGATTAGCTTGATAGCTTCTTTAACCTCACGTTTTTTGCTGTTATAAAGTTCTTGAATTTGTTTCATCGCTTGTAAATTCCTCCTCACCACTCAAGCTTAAAAAGATCAACTAAAAGTTGGAAGCTGAACGACATTGTTCTACTAAAATGTTGTGGAAAGTTGTGGAAAATAGTTCCTTGCATTAATATTTCGTCATAGATTACCAAATTCCTGCTAGCAAAATCAGAAAAGTGACTCTCCTCACCAACTCGCTTTATTTTTTGGAAGTGTCCCAATGCGTTGGGTAAGTGAGTGAATATGTGTTTTGGATCAGCCGATTTTTGTTCCTATTTACGTCGTGATCTTAAATAAATTATAGATAAAGGAAGGATTAAGCAGATGCAAACACAAGATGTAATCATAAAAGTCGTTAAATTGGACAGCTCAGCAAAATTACCACAATTCGCCCATGAGGGAGACGCTGGAATGGACCTGTTTTCTATAGAGGAAAAGGTTATTATGCCAGGTGATTCGGCTTTGATACGAACGGGAATTAAAGTTGAATTACCACCGCATACTGAAGCACAAATCAGACCAAGAAGCGGCTTGGCCTTAAAAAAATCTATAACAGTGTTGAATACCCCTGGAACCATTGACCAAGGTTACAGGGGGGAAATCCGCATTATTCTCATAAATCACGGCAATAAGGAGTTTGTAGTTGAGAAACAGATGAAAATAGCGCAAATGGTGGTCAAACCATTACTAAAAGTTACGGTAGAAGAAGCTACTGAATTAACTAAGTCGGATAGATCTGACGGTGGTTTCGGCTCGACAGGGTTAAAGTGTACTCGTTCAACTAAAGTTGAACATCGTGTCTTCGGTGACGAAAGCCTCCAGTGGAGGGTTTCGCCGAAGCCGCACGTCCCAAAAGGAATTCTTAGCGGCGAAGTCGGAGTCTACCCCCACCGAAGCAGAATAAGGTGTACCTCTCCCACTTGTA
>JBAQLX010000522.1:0-2841 GCA_049302315.1 Desulfosporosinus sp. | reverse complement strand
GGTCAAGACAGATCGGGGTTACGAGCTTAAAGTAACTATGGATCATCTCGTCCGGGTGGCGGAGAAGGTGACACGAGAACAAATTATGGAAAGCTGGAAACCTGCCGGTGAGCTGAAAACGGGGGACCAACTTATTCTTTCCAATAACCGGGGTCTGCAGTGGTCCGGTAAGGGGAGATTTGAAGAGGGTTTTCTTTTAGGTCTGCTTCTGGGGGATGGGCCGTTAAAAGAAGAGGGAGGAATCATCTCTGTTTGGGGGAATGATGAAGAAGCCCAGTCCATGATTACAGCTGCAGAGAAGGCGACCTCTTTCCTGAGTCATCGCAGTGATTTTCAAGGCTTTCAGAAGGTAATCGGCGAGAGAAGTGAACATCGGATGAAGTTAGCAGCCTTACGCGATTTAGCGGGAGAGTATGGTATTTTTCCAAAGGAGAAAAGGCTTACTGAGGAGCTGGAAAAAACAAGCTCGGACTTTCACAGAGGACTGATCAGGGGTCTGTTTGATACCGATGGAACAGTAGTCGGTTCTCAAGAGAAGGGCGTATCCGTCAGGATATGGCAGAAGGATTTCTCAGGGCTTCATATACTCCAGCGCATGTTGCATCGTTTAGGTATGGCTTCTACAATTTACAGGGATCGTAAATCTTCAGGCTCTAAGTCTTTGCCGGATGGCAAGGGTGGTCGTCAGGACTATCAAGTTCAAGCGGGGCACGAACTCTCCATATCCCAGGATAATTTGCCAATTTTTGCTGAGGTTATTGGTTTTAGCAACATTAAGAAAACGCTAACCCTTAAAAACCTGCTTGAGGGCTATCAGCGTAAATTAAATAGAGAGCGCTTTCTGGCCGGTGTGACAGAATGTCTCCCGGCAGGGGTTGAGGAGGTTTATGATGCCCAAGTTCCGGGGGTCAATGCCTTTGATGCTAATGGGATTTATGTGCATAATTGTGGCGAGCAGCCCTTGCTGCCTAATGAAGCCTGCAACTTGGGCTCGATTAATCTCAAATTAATGGTGATCGAAAAAGATGGGAAAATGGTTATCAACTGGGAGCGTTTGAGTCAGGTGGTCCGCTTGTCCGTTCGTTTTCTGGACGACGTGATTGATGTGAATCAGTATCCGCTGCCAATCATTGAGGAGGTTGTTAAAGGGAACCGTAAAATCGGTCTTGGCGTGATGGGCTTTGCCGATATGCTCATTTTGCTTCAAACATCGTATGCCACGGAAGACGCGGTTGAATATGCGGAAAAAGTTATGAAATTTATCCAGACGGAAGCTCGGATTGAGTCCCAACGCCTGGCTGAAGAACGGGGAACCTTCCCGAATTATAAAGGCTCAATTTATGACGGGGTCATAAAACTGCGCAATGCCACCTTGACGACAATTGCTCCGACCGGGACTATATCCATGATTTGCGGAGCTTCCAGCGGGGTAGAACCTCTTTTTGCAGTTGCCTATACGAAAACTGTGATGGATGGGACAGCTTTAATAGAGGTTAATCCTCTCTTTGAAGCGTTTGCCAAAGAGTATGGTTTCTATTCCCCGGAACTTTTGCATAAGATCGCTGAATGGGGAACCGTCCTCGGCTTACCGGAAGTACCGAACTGGGTACAGGAAGTTTTCACCACAGCTCAGGAGATCGCGCCCGAATGGCACATCCGGATACAAGCGGCCTTTCAGAAATACACAGATAACGCAGTCTCCAAAACGATTAACTTTGCCAACAGCGCGACCCGCGAAGATATTGCCGAAGCCTATCGCTTGGCGGATGAACTGAACTGCAAGGGATTAACGGTCTATCGCGATGGAAGTCGGGAGGAGCAGGTGCTTTCCCTGGGAACCTCAGCGACACAAGCCCCATTGGCAGCCGAACAGGTTATCCCCAAAACACCGTTTATCCCGGAAGTGAACACAGTCGTTCCGCGACCACGACCGACCACTACCATGGGGGTTACGGAAAAAATAAAAATAGGATGCGGAAACCTCTATGTCAGTGTCAATGCAGACGAAAAAGGTATTTGTGAGGTTTTTACGAATACCGGCCGCGCCGGAGGATGTGCCTCCCAATCGGAGGCGACAGCCCGTTTAATCTCCATCGCCCTGCGCTCCGGCTTATCCGTTAACGCCATTACGGAACAGATCAAAGGCATTCGCTGCCCGGCTTGTATGCGGCGTGAAGGGGTCAACGTCACCTCCTGCCCGGATGCCATTGCCCGGGTGATTAAGAAATATAATGAAGTTGGTATCAATTTTACGGGTGGGCATAAGGGAACACAGAAAACAGTTCCAGCGGCTGGAAAATCAAGCGTTGCCGAACGAGAGAGGCTATCCGGCGAAAAAAAGGCAACCGGAAAAATAGTCCGTACAGGCGTTGCAACAGAAAATGCCTGCCCGGAGTGTGGGATGCCCATTAACCATGAAAGCGGTTGTGTTGTGTGTACGTACTGTGGCTACTCTAAGTGTGGCTAAGGGGATGATCACTGAAATAAAGTCTGGTATTAAAACCAAACGCATCTTAGCCAATAACTGAAATTAGTTCTAGTCCTTAACCAACGAAACGAAGAAGAATTGAGTTCTTTAGAAAACCTTAAGGAAATAATTTTCCAAGCTCATCGTATCATGCGTAATTTTGGCTGTCCAGTCGTAAATCGGTCATTCTATTCGATTCTACGGCTAATCCTGATATTAACGTGTAATATCGCTGTTTATCTAAGCATTTTGATATATTTTAAAAATGTACAAGTTCTTAGTTCACTTGCACTCTTTTAAAAATTCACGGGATTCCTTCGAGATTGTTTAACTGTGTTTTACCGATATAGCGTGGATTTTTATGGACGATTTCT
>JBAQLX010000521.1:0-8225 GCA_049302315.1 Desulfosporosinus sp. | reverse complement strand
CTGGAGGGGAGTTACAAAGAGTTTTGCTCGCCCTCGCCCTTGAGCCAATTCCTCACCTCTTACTTCTGGATGAACCCGTATCAGGTATTGACCAGAGAGGTTTAGAGTTTTTTTATAAAACAGTTTCGATTCTTCGAAAAAGCTATGACTTATCCATTATCCTGGTTTCTCATGACCTTAATTTAGTAGCGGAGTATGCTGATCGTGTTGCCTTTGTCAATAATAAGACGATTGAATGCGGTGGAACTCCCCAAGAAGTATTCAGTAATGAAAAAGTAATCCGGACGTTTGGTTTAGATTGATCGAAACGTTATTTAGGAAACGAGAAAGCCAGGGTGGATAATGCATTTTTGGTATAGTCTGATGGACTTATTGCTGCCTTTCGGCTGGGTACAGCATGAGTTTATGAAGAATGCGCTACTGGGAGTTTTATTGGTAACCCCTATTTTCGGATTGCTAGGTACAATGATCGTTAATAACAAAATGGCCTTCTTTTCTGATTCGTTGGGTCATTCTGCCCTAACAGGGATTGCCATTGGGGTTATATTGGGCATTAATAATCCTATCTGGTCTATGCTCTTCTTTTCAGTGTTGATTACAATAGCCATTCTAGTTGTCAAAGAAGCAAATACGGCTTCTACCGATACAATAATTGGGGTATTTTCTTCTACGGCTGTAGCACTTGGCATAGTTATACTCTCTCGCAATGGCGGATTCAACAAATACTCAGTTTATCTTATTGGTGATTTGTTGAGTATTAATCAAACAGATTTATTAACACTTAGCATTGTCTTTGTACTAGTGATTGCCTTCTGGATCGTATTTTTTAATCGAATTCTTCTGGCAAGTATGAACCCTTCTCTGGCACGTAGCCGAGGGATTAATGTTCGACTTTATGAGTATTTATTTAGCATGATTATGGCAATTATCGTGACAATTTCTATTCAATGGGTCGGAATACTCATCATTAGTTCCCTCCTGATTTTGCCGGCTGCTTCTTCGCGAAATATTGCAAAAAACATGCGGCAATACCATGTATACTCTGTTTTGATTGCTCTTCTCTCCGGAGTATCCGGGTTGATCTTATCTTATTTTTGGGGAACAGCTACCGGGGCAACGATCGTGCTGATCTCATCAGCATTTTTTGCAGTAACTTTTATTGTGAAGTTACGACTTAGCTGAAGGATCTTGAAAGGACCACAAAAAAAATGAGGTACAGGTTGTTATGGGATTGCTGCTCCATAGGCAAATCTCATCAAGTCTCCGCAGGATATCTCTTTGTACATCCGGGTCTGCATTTTCATTGATCGTTATCCCTGCAGTAGTGTGGGAAGAATAGACGACGACAAGCCCTTCTTGAACATTTTCCAGAAGGGCTTCAACTTGCGCGGTTATGTCGATCATTTCGTCCCGCTTTTTGGTCTGCAGATGTATTTCAAGTATCATGTCTGTTTCCCTCTTAACATTTAATACTTCCTAATTACTTAAATCGTGAGATCGCCTTTTCGATTGAATCTTTCAACTCATTCCACGATTTTTCAGTTCCTTCTTTAATATCTTCCCAGCTAAGTTCGCCAGTTTCTTTGAGCTGTTCGTATTTAACCATAAAATCATCTCTTTTTCTTTCAAGGTTATCCATCTGATTAAGGTACTCTAGTTTCAAATCCGCCTTAACCAAAGTGATCTCAGCTTTCAGCAGATTCAATTTAGCATTATATTTTGCTATATTGGCCTCAATCTTTTCCATATAAGCTTTGCGATTATCCATTTCAATTCCCCCCGTTATTTATTTTCTCATAACTAAATCTACAAATTCAACCCACCCAGCACATCCCTAAACTATCTCAGAGCTTCTTTACCAAGCCGCCGGTACACCCTTCCCTAATCTGGGAATGGGCGGGTGACTACTTTGCATCAGAGTAAGCTGCAGGACTTCTACCTCCTGAGGCACAACGAACTAATATAATTAGTATCAAGCGAAAATGCACCTGTTTTACACAGGTGTATTTGTATTGCTAATTGTTGGCATCTTGCTCTAAAAGTAAATTAGGCTTAACTTCGAAAGCATGAGCACATTTTGGACAAGTTACTCTGATTGGGCCTTTATTAATTGGAACCCGCATCTTAGTCTGACATTTTTCACATTGAATAACACGATGATCAACAAGTTCAAGGATTTTCGCCTTATCTAGTCCGACCACCATATTATCACCGATTAAAAACGACGGAACTCCGCTGATATTTCTTCGTGTTAACTCTGATCGTGCTTGAGCATCCACATTGATATCCTTTTCTACAAAATGGATTTTACTCTGCGAAAGAAACTCTTTCGCCATCGAACAGTACGGTCAGGTTTTAGTCGTAAACATAATGACATCCTTCATTTTTCATTCTCCTTATCAAAAATTCACGAGTTTAAGTTGTCCGTCTTTGTTGACCGCATCATCCTTATGGTTAATTTCCACTCATCAGAATAAACATTAATCTAAGAGACTAACCACTAAATCAACGTCCAATTCATTTGATACAAACTTGACATTTATACATCAGTTCGCGTCCACCTCTTGCTGGTCTAGCTGGTGCGAGCTTTCGTAGTGGGCGAACACGACTAATCGGTTCAATATCTTGTCCATCCATCATTTCCCCGATAACACCTGCCCCTGGGCGTCATAAAGTGCGCCATGATCACCATCATTATTCCACATATTAGACTTCGTCCATACCAGAGTGACTGTACTTGCCACAGCTTTCGGACCAATACTTATGGTAATAGCGTCGCCATCTTTAACGTCCGGGGGCAACAAGGAGCGAGGGAAATTGAGTAGATTGCTGCAGTTAAAAAAGATTCAATCGAAAATGCCCCAAATAAAAAAGAGCACCGATGATGAAAACGTTGACCAATATTAGAATAGGCGCACCAATCATAAACTTCATGTGGGAAGTCTTATGTCGAAAGTACTTCATGCCTGAATACAATCCGATTCCTCCGAAAGCCGCTCCCATTAAGAGTAAAGTTGCTTCAGGAATTCTCCACTCGTACCGCTTCGACCTGCGCTTATCTCTCCCCATCGCCATAAAAACGTACCCGTTCCAGAGGACATAGACTACCAAAAAGATCTTTAAACCAAGCAATCTAATCCCTCCCAACTCGATTTTCGAAGTTTGTGGTTCTAAAGTCAAGGCATCCCCCGTCTATTTCATGTCTTTATTCCCGCTTAATTAAGAACATCCCTTAACTTCTGCAGTTCCTCTTTACCAAGCCCGGCACATCATTCCACAATCTGGGAATGATCCGGGCGACCAGTCCCCAATGTCATACGCTGTCTATACGAGATGCTTCAAACCACTTGAGTTCGTAAACGCAATTTGCGATATTTTTTATTCTGGTAAATATGGAATCAAGCCTCGTTTATATGCTTCTTCTTGAACTTCTCTTGGTGCATATCGTGCATCAAAAGATAAACCGTTCACATTTATCATCCACACCATAGGATTATCATCTATTTTACTTGGCAATGTCCATTTTGGATCAAATAGCCCAATCTTCATCATATCCCTTATTTGCTTCGATTTTCCACTTCCGGTACTCTCACTTACGCCAAATTTATTAAATAAATCTTTTGCCTTCATTGTAGGTGTTTGAGACACATCAAAAAGAAAATTGACTGTCCCTACAGTATGTACTATTCCACAAGCCCAAGTATTTGCTTTCCCTTTTACGAGTGGGGATGGGCGTTTACGACATAAAGCAGCATTTAACTGACAACATACTGACTCATATTCTTCATTTAAATTTTCCTTACAGAAGTCTTTTATAATCTCAGTAATTTCGTTGTACTTATCCTGCATTTCTTTGGGAACAGTTAATGATTTACCTTTCATTTCCACACCTCCCTAGTATAGGCGAGTATATCATTCCGTTGACTTGTCTTTCCGAGCATTTCTCTTTAGTGCCTTTTCCAGACGTTTTTGATACATCTCCTGAATCCAAATGCTCACCGGAGCCTTCCACTGTTCACTTTTGTTTGGGATGTTTTTGATCAGGCTTCTTGGATTTAGTCCCATTTCCTTAGCCATTTTCACAGTTTCTTCGTTCAATCTGCATTTCTTTTTGGCTTCAGCCCATTCAACATCCTTCTGGTTATTACTAGCCACGTTATTGTCCTTTCTCGGGATGATGTTTTATTCCAAACCTCCAAGGCCGCCACTCCAGCGGGATTCGCCCAGATTTGTGCACCACCCAACCTCTCGTCAACCAGTATACCTTCACACCTGCCAGCACACCAATCTCGAATGGAGCTTTCTTTTTGGGGGAAAAAAGGGGGGGCTCGGTCCATGACTTCTGTCTAGTCTTTATAATGGTGGTTATTTTTTCTTGAGCATATCAAGGCGCAAGGCGCAAGCGGCAACTTATTCACCTTCGATGAGGTGATCTGGAATACCGCCGATTTAGGTTCTTCGGATATGGTCCTATTAAATTGATCCCCATTTGTCGGGATCGTACCCCGGCACAATTCCGGAGTAATCGGAGGAATTGTGGTCGAACAGTCACTCACTGAATCACCCCTATAAACTAATACCAATCATTTTAGAGCAGATATGATTTTACCCAATTTCTTTCAGTTTTTGTTCGAGTAGTCCTTTCATACGAGAATAGAACACCGATGACTTATCGTTCGCCCCGATTGAACTGATGACTAAGTATTTTTCTGCCTGCATTTCCTTTACTAACCTTGCTACTTCCAATGGATATTCAACATCAACCTTTTTGAATGCTTCCTGACTTCCAGCTTTCTTTATCGTTGTTCCCAAACAGCAAAACCCATCGTTAACCTTGAAGCAGTCTTTGTACCGAGCCAGATCATCAAACTCGATCATTCGTTCCTCTAGTTTAGGATGTTTTAAACCAAGAGGTTTACGGACAAAGATTAATACCTTAGAGTATTCCGAGCTATTCAATAAGCATTTGAGTAATTCGCCACCAACTAACACACTTGCCCCAACTAACAGTGCCGATTTGCTTTCCATGGGAAATCCTCCTATCCCGTTTTCGAACTATGAGATAATTTTATTTCAAAAGCTAGGACCTCCATTATTCACGACCCTGGAATAAGTACCCAGCAGTATTAAAGTTTCGAGGGTTTGCGATGTCCGGTTATTTCATGCATATTTTTCCAGACGTCGCAAACCCTCATTTTAATGATGCTCCACCTTTAATGAATCACTAACTTTCTAACTAATTGGCCTGCTTCCACTGTTTATTAAATTCTTCAGGGTTCTTAATTTCTCCTACAAAGAAATACGCTTCAGCCGACTTACCAATAGCATATGTTCCGGCGGCTGCCAAAACACCCGATTCAGCCCAACCTGCAACAGGGATCAATTTTAGTAGTTGTTGGGCCGCAGTCCTTAGTCCATATGCCACACCTACATCAAACTCCCGCAGCTGCAAAAAATTCATAAGCCGTTTCTTTATTAAACTCCCTACAAGAAAGACCTCCGATAATGGCAATTAACATTAGTTGGAGCGGAGTAATCAAAAGTATGTCTGAAATGGGTACGGGTGAAGCCCCAATACCTCCAGCAATAGTAGCAAACCTATTAATTATGGATGAAGCTAGTTTTCTAAGCTGTTCCTTCCTCCTCTGAGCCTGAAAAAAATCCATTACCGCTTCTTTAGGTAGTTGTTCTCCCACAAAATCGTACAAAGCTTCAATATTCCAAAGATCTCCGTCAAGACTACAAACAGGTATAACAGCTAGATATGTATCATCGCTAATCTGATAGCCTCTTATAGCAGTATTCAAGTCGATATTCCTAATTCCCTTAGCTCTCAGAACATCGATAGCCATATACTCTAACGCTTCTTTAATGTGTGCAGCTTTTTTAGGACTATCTTCCGGCGGCCAATCCCTAGGGTTCCCTAGTGTATCGACTCTGTTTATAATAAGGATTGTCGGCACCTGGACACCTGTTTCACGCCTAAGTTTATATGTAATATCCTTAAACACCTGTAAATCGTTTGATAGATTGCGTATCTCTGGAGTGCTTACTACATGCATAATAATATCCGGTTTATATTTTAAGATATCCCTTTCTAATACTTTTATAGCATCTTCCTCCGGGGCTCCATCGGGTTTAGTCGTCTCGAATATTCCTCTCGTATCAATGACAGACCATGCTGCATATCGTTCATTAAATATTATTTCATATGGAACAGATTCGGGGGTTGTAGGTTTTACATCACCAACTTCTGCAACTGTTTTATTTGCTAGAGCATTTATTAATGAAGATTTACCGTGACCAGACCGACCAATGAGAAATAAACAGGAGGCCGGCTCTCTTCAATAAATGTTCTAATCTCATCAAAAACTGGTCCCATGATCGTGTTCTTTACGAACTGCTTAGCATCATGTGATAATGGTCCTGAAATAGTCTCAAACAACGCATCAATTTCTTTAACTAATTCCTTGGTCTTATTCTTATCAATTGCCGTATAATTGCCTTCCTCTCACCTAAGCGTATAAGCTATCTTTAAATATTCTACAAAAATCTTCTTTTTCCTTTCAGAAATTCCCAAGAAGAGGATCGTCATGTATGTCAATTAATATATCATGTTCTCATAATCATAAAATTCGAAGATTCAACGGAATAGGTTCGTATATCCTCAAGAGTAACCTTCAATTCATTTTCACACCCTCGCGGAAGACAGAGATATTCTAAAGTCTCATCAGCACACGAAATAATTCTGGGTTTTTTAAAGGTCGGTTAACGCAACGCTTGAGCCTTGTAATATTCAGGATTTTTAAATGCAGCCAAACGTTTGAGGTAATTTAGATCCTTTTGCCATTCCCCATCGTCAAAATCAATAGCCAGAAAGTTGCAAGTTTCATCCAGACACATTGGGTATACTCCAGCTGTTAGATTTCCGCGCCCCATTAAATGATTGTAAATAACTTCCTCATTTAAAGCCAAGTAATCTTTATGTCCGCAATCAGTACATTTTATTTTACCCTTTTGACAAACACCCGGTTTCCATTCATTATTACATGCAGGAATATACCCTGATTTACCCTTCTTTGGGTTTCCCATCTCTTCGTATAAACATCTTCACGGCCTTTAAATAGTGCCATGAAAAGTTTGATTTTATCCGAAGAATCTGATCTTTTATTTTTGCCAGATAAAAAAAGATCATTTACAATTTCTGTACAAAACAATTCCGGCTCATGAACAATATTTTCTGGAAAAGTATCAGCTTGGGATTCTATCCTACCAAGTTGAACTTTCAGGCTTTTATTTTCTTCCCTTAGATTATCATTTTCAAGTTGGTGGAGGCGAGGGGAATTGCACCCCCGTATCGAAGAGCTGCGTACATGTTCCAAAGTATCTCTATTTTTCTTATGCTAATCCTTATTCCAAGACCTGCAAACTCATCTTATAATCGTAGATCAACTCGTTGAAATCCTCTGGCGAGCCGGTATCGCGGATTAGTATTTGGGCTTGTTGTAGCAATCGTTTATGTACCTCTTCCCTACCGATAAGAAAATTGATCATCCTCTTCATGTTTGGGTCACTTGTCAGCTCCAAATGCTGCTGATACAGACGGCCTGCCCGAGTTTCTGCCTGCACATCCGCCTGCAGAACGGTGCTGGAGTCAACGCTTTGATCAATATAGTTAATCACCCATGGAGCGCCCTGAGAATTAACGCATGTCAGCGGAGGTCCTCCTAATTTTATGATTGCTGCTGCAATTATTTCCATATGCCCCAATTCTTCTGCAGCAAGTAACCCTAGTAGTTCTCGAATATAACGGTTTGAGATATTGGAACGATGATTTATGTATTGTATGGACGATGATAATTCGCTATTTCTTCCTGCATAATGTTCGAGTAACACCTTTGCGAACATTAGGTCTTGGCGTTCAACATGGATCGGATAGAAAAATTGCTTGCGAAAATTAAACACTTATATACCCCCCTTATGATAGAGCACCTTACCTATATCATATGGAGGAGAATTTCAACGGTCACAAAGTAAGGTTTTTTCTACATACAACATTTTACAGGTATTTCTAAGGACATAATACAAAAACTAATCATGTGAAAATCTATGGTATAAAGGAGCTAATAATATGAGATTTAAAAAAGTTGATCCAGGACCCTTCAGTTTCCTTCAACCCGGCTGGATTGCACTTCACACTGTCCTTATAGCTGGGGCAACTATGT
>JBAQLX010000520.1:0-2700 GCA_049302315.1 Desulfosporosinus sp. | reverse complement strand
TTACAGGCTATTGGAAAATGCTGTTATAATAGAACCAACTACCTATAAGGAATTTGTAAGTAGGAAGAACGTGTGAAAAACCAAACCACTATATATAGTGGTCACCTGAGTGAAACGGATACCCAGTATCTTTTATTTGAGGTTTGTCTTACGTATCCTTTCGAAGTATCCGCAGATAATCCTCATAGGCAAACACCCGACTTCTGCGCACATTTTCAGTTTGCTTTAATATGCCCAATTCGACAAGCTTATTGACCGCATTTGATACGGCATTGAAAGAGAGGCTTAGCGCTATACTGGTTTTTTTAATATCAATGATCGGACTGACTTCCAGATAATTAAATACCTTCATCACTGTTTTTGTTGCTCTGCCTGTTTTTTGCACAACTTTATTATTCCGATCATGCAGCTTAATCAGCTCAGCAATCGTATTAATCGCATCTTGTGCTGATTCGTAAGTGGCCAACAAAAAGAACTTAATCCACTGCTCAAAGTTCCCTTTCGTTCTAACCTCCGTCAATCGGTCGTAATATTCTATCCTGTTTCTCTTGAAAAAATATGATAAGTATAACGTTTCATGGCGCAGAAGCTTTTTCTCGATTAAGAAGATGGCAATCAGAAGCCTTCCAATTCTACCGTTCCCATCTAAAAAAGGGTGGATGGTTTCAAACTGGTAATGAATCAAGGCTATCTTAATTAAAGGATCAAGCTCATCCTTACTATTGATATATTTCTCAAGTTCGGACATAGCTTCAATCATGTCCTCGTAGTTGGGAGGAATATACTTTGCATCCTTCAAGGCGCTTCCTGCTGGTCCGATCCAGTTCTGACTGTTTCTGAATTCACCCGGGCTTTTTTCTCCGCCACGAACATTTTGCATCAAAATCTCATGAATTTCTTTGAGTAGCCGATTGCATATCGGCAGATCCTTAAGTCTAGCTGAAGCATATTGAGAGGCCTTAATATAGTTGATGACATCTGCCACATTTTGATTGGTGTTTTCCTCAAGGTTGGGATCGAGAATATCATCCAGTGTTGCCTGCGTCCCTTCGATTTGCGAGGACAAGAGCGCTTCCTTCCTCACGTACATGGAAACAAATAGCTCAACGTTAGCCACTTGACGTGAGACGCCCTCTAAAATCCCAATACTACGATTTGCCATAGAGAGTAACTTAACGCAATCATCATCAAGCTCAATCGGCGGGCTCGGTGGCAAAGGCTTGGGTAAATACGACTGATATTTTAGTTCGCCTGTTAAATTTGTCTTCAATCCTCCTGCACGGTTGTTCATATGGAACCTCTCCCAAAATGAAATTACACCCACACAATAGCACTTTTATTTCGTTTTGTAAACTTAAAAGAAATAAAAGTGCTAATTACTTGTTTCTTATTTCATATTAGACAGATAAAACAAATATAATGCATGATTCTCCTCTCATTGCCAATGGCGGAAAAAATGTACTGCGATATGGACCTAACTCAACCCTCTACTTTCAAACGCCATAAAATGGTATAATGCTATAAGTAAAGGAAGGGAGATGTATAAATATGGGGAAGGAAAATCAAACAAGTAATTTACTCCGAATACTGAAATGGTTTGGTCATATAATTGGTGGTTTAGCATCTGCTTTCTTTATAATATTCTTTCTTGGAGAAGGGGTACCGGGTCTTATCAATAATGGAGTTGCGACAGAGATGTTATTATTTATGGTATTGCTGTTTATTGCCATTGCAGGATGGGTTGTATCCTTATTTGAAGCAAGAATCGGTGGTATTCTGCAGATTGTTGGTGGTTGTGCCATGAGTATTTATCATCTGGCAAATGGTGGATTGAAAGATTTAAATATGGCAATTGTTTTTGGTATGCCCTTTATACTTTGTGGGTTAATCTCCATAATTTATCATAGAGTAAAGAAAGTTAATGGAGCAATAATTTGAGTCATCAATTATTCCAGTTGACGGAGGTTATTCAATTAGTAAGGAATAGGGCAATGCCGAAGAGGAACTTGGCTTTCTAAAATTAATTATTATTACGCTGAATTATAGTTATGGAGAGACCCCATCTAAATTGATGGAGTCTCTTCTTATTTCTTTGTACCCCGGTAATGACATTTGTCATATCTTACATATGCTTCTATTCACTAACATTTTGTTCCGCATTTCGTTATTCTTTAACCATAAGTTCATTTGAATTCTGTTGAACAGACGAGGAGGTTAGTGAATGTTAGTTGCAGTAAAAAATTTAGTAAAACGCTATAAAGACGTACTTGCTGTAGATAATGTCAGTCTTGATATCGAAGAAGGTGAAATTTTGGATTGCTGGGTAGACGTGTTTCTGACCTTGACAGGCAGATCTTTAAGGGATTAAGGGGGGGGTGAATTTATTGAATGTTTTACAGATCGCCTACTACACCTTTCTAAGAAACCTCAGAGACTGGAAATTATTTCTGTTACTCATTGGGGCCCCCTGTTAATGTACCTGATTGTTGGGAACGTCGCATTAAATGTGGATCAATATACAAAATTTGAAAAGGTCAAAATAGCTTATTTCGATGCTGATGGTGGACCCATAACCCAACAATTTGAGAGGTTTCTGCAAACTAAAGATACCTTGGCTACTTTCGATATTCAGAAGGTAACCTCCTTGAACGAAGGGATCCAGATGGTCAGAGATGGAAAAATAGAAACCTTAATCTATTT
>JBAQLX010000519.1:0-4730 GCA_049302315.1 Desulfosporosinus sp. | reverse complement strand
ATTCGGGGTTATGTAAATAACCCGAAGAAACTCCATCCCCAACAATAAAAATTTCACCTACTGACCCGATAGATACTGGAGATAGATGATCATCAAGGATATATATTTGGGTGTTGGCGATCGGTTTACCAATTGTGATTTTTTCAGAATGGGTAACATTTTTCATTGTTGACCATACAGTCGTTTCTGTTGGACCATACAGATTATAGATTTCTGCTTGGGTAACTATTTTCAATTGGGGTAATAACGGTGCTGGAAACGCCTCCCCCGTAATTAAGAGATGGGATAAATCAAACAAGCACTCTCTACCCTGTGTCTCACTTAAAATCAGCTTCATTCTTGACGGCGTGGCTTGCAGAACCTTAACTTGATGTTTGACAATGAGGTTGAAGAGATACTTGGGTATAGTTTGCTCTTCCTTATTTGCGATAATAACCTTCATCCCTCTGGTTAAGGGCAAAATGGTTTCACTGAAGAAAATATCAAAAGAGATGGTTGTTAAAGAAACGATAGTCTGACTCTCAAAATTCAGATTACGAGCCACGCCGTTAATGAGATTACACAAAGCCCGATGATGAACCATAACACCTTTGGGGTTTCCAGTTGAACCCGAAGTATATAACACATAAGCTAAGTCATCTGTATTCGCCTTATTATCTTTATCTAAATTAGCCGTCTCCTCAGCATAGACTGTAGTGTTTCTTAGCGAAATATTGACAAATTCACAATTTCCAGTTGTATGAATATTAGGATTATCCCTATCAGTAAGAGTTAAGCTGGTATGACTCTGGTTAAGCATATAGGCTATTCTTTCACTAGGATAACCGGGATCAAGAGGCAAATAAGCTGCTCCGGACTTAAGAATCCCCAGTATACCTATTACCATTTCCAAAGATCTGTTGACCAGCAATCCTACAATTGAATTCCGTGTCATCCCTTTACTGCGGATATAGCGAGCAAGCTGGTTAGTCCTCTCGCTAAGTTCATAGTAGGTCAATTCCTTGTCACCAAAGACTATAGCCGTGCTATTTGGTGATTTTATAACCTGGTCTTCAAACAGCTCGGACACGGTCTTTGCTTCATAAGGTAATTCTGTCTGATTGAACCCTACTAGCAGCTTAAATAACTCGTCCTGAGATAACATTTGCAGTTTGGAAAGCCTTTTACATGGGTTTTCCAGGGCGTCTGTTAAGAGACTACACATGTTGTTGTGCATTTGATCAATGTCTTCCTCACTAAAGACTTCAATCAGGTAGTCATAATCCAATACCGGTAAGCCTGAGTCATTCCTGTCACTAACACATATGGACAGCGAGTTGGGCTGTGCTCCACAATAATTCCAAATTCCCTCGTATTCAATTACCGAATCGAACTTGTTATTGTGATAATTCAACGTTACATCTACAAGTGTTCCGGAAAATTGGTGCTTTTCACGAAAATCTTTCAATATACAGCTATAGGGATATCGTTGGTTTCTCATAAACTTCCTTAATTCTCTGAAGGACTCGTTCACAAAGGTTAGAAAGTCCAGACTTGGCTCAACATATATTCTGGTGGGTATATTATGCATAAACATACCCGCTGTGTTCTTTTCTATCTTGCCCGACCGATTCAAAATAGGTGTTTCAATCGCGATATCCTTCTTATTACTTTTTTTAGATATATATATGGCAAGAAGTGCATAAAAAACACTAAATGCTGACACTTTATTCGACGCACAAAAACTGTGCAGTTTAAAACTTAGAGACTGAGATAGAAGATAACTTTTTCTTTTTCCGGCCAAGCTGCTAAAACCTTTATTATCAGTGAAAGATATAAACTCAGGAACTGTCTCAAAAACACCCGACCAGAATTTTCTGTGTTTTTCAAAGCGTTCGGAAGACAGATATTCCAGTTCATCATTAATATGGTCAATAAAGGAAGGCTCTTCGATAGTTTCTGAATCAATATCGTTTATTAGCTGCCAATATTCTTTCAGAATCTTTCTGACTACCAGTACAACCCCCCAGGCGTCAGTAATCGTATGATGGAATTTAAAGAAGCAGATATTTTTTTGCTTACCAAACTTAACCATGGCAAAGTAAAAAAGCTCCGCCTCGGTTAAAACAAATGGTTTTTCAGCCATTTGCTTTTCCCATCGTCTAAAGTCCCGTTCTCCGTCTTCATAACTAAAATCAAGGACCTCAAAGTTCTTATGAACAAAGTCAGCAAAGTATTGTTGGGGTGAACCATTATGATAAATTAATTGAATACGAAGAGCATCGTTGTGTTTTATTACAAAATTAACGGCTTCATTCATTACAGCAAAATCAATTTCTTCGCGAATTATCGCCGTTGCAGACAAAATAGCTTGACTCGTACCAGGATAAAGATTATCGGCGACCCAGATAGATTTCTGGGCGCTTGTTAATGGATATAACTTGTTCATGCTTATTACCTCCGTATTGAAACATCCTATCATGCTCCCTATTTCCTTCAGCAGAAACCAACTAAAGCGCCCAAGCTACTTAGACACCATTATATAGCTATTCTATATATTTATTGTAAGTCCTCCTATTATGCTGCACAAGTTCAATCGTACCGACATTCCACTTAATATCACTCATCTTCAGATTAATGATGTCAGATACCCTAAGTCCGTGGTCAACACCTAAAAGGATAAATACATAATCCTTTTTCCCCTCTGGGGTTTTCCTCTCTATACATGAAATAATATTTTCGATTTCATCTTCTGAATAGCCTGACGGCATTTTTTCATAGTGACTTCTGAAAGTGTTGGCTCAAAGACAAATAGAAAAGTCAGTTTTAAATTTACTTGAAATATTTGGGGATCCTTAAGATTATGATTATATTGCTTTTGTAAACTGAACTATACGAGCTTTTACTCTCAATGTATATTTTGATACCTGACATATCGAAGCACCTCCTTTAGCCAAGTGCCTCTATGCTAAAGAAGACTTTTCATTATGTAAAGTTGGACTGTAAAATTTCGCCTGCTATACCCAAATTAATTTAAGAATCCACACATTGCACTTCATCTCCATGCCATACTTCGTAGTGAAGTTGAGGTTGATCACTTTCGCTCTCAGCGGCACTATAAAATCCGACTTGACCGAGCGCATCTTGAATCTCTACTGTCTCCCCGACCTGTACTCGCAGGTTATCCAGACTCCCGTACGTGACTAGCCAACCTTCGCCACAGTCCAAAGTCACTTTCTGACCTAAGATGGGATCCGCCCCTGAAAAAATAACTTTTCCCCCATGCGTTGCCCGGATCATCGTTCCTTCCGGTTCAGCGTAATCCACGCCGGCATGAAAGAGGTAATTATCAAAGGCTTCGGAATAATAATTTCCTACGTTTCGCAGAAGGCGCCCATGAACCGGACAGGGGAAATTCTTACTTGCTTGATCATCCGCAGTCATTTCTCCTGTCTGAGTTTGCATTATCAAAGCTGTTCCCCCGGCCTCCGGATCATGTGCAGTACGCGCTGACATTGCCTGGTCTGTCTCAGTGGTTAGCATTGATGTTCTCTCTTGGGAAGAGAAATATAAGGTACCGCGGTACCCCGCATAAAGAATCATGCCTCCCAATATAAAAAAGAACCCCCCCCTCAAAGCCCAACTTGCAGACCCTTTCCAACGGTTCATTCGACTCACCTCTAAATCTAGCTTTACCGAATGACGCTGCTTTTAGACTCCATTATTCCTGGCTTAATATAATTTTAGGATTACTGTTTATACCCTAACGCCATGAGCTTGGTTCCGGGATAATAATGGTTTAATATTTCATCTACTTTTATATTCTTCTTGGCCAAATCATTTGCTCCCCACTGGGACATTCCCACTGCATGCCCATTACCATATGCCGTAATTGCGAGACTCTCCGGTTGGACAACCCATTCAATGTCCGTTGAGGAAAGTCCTAACAATGTTCGCAGTTGGGTTGCCGGGTACACTTTTCCCAGCGCTCTTACACTCTTGGCTCTTCCCACCGATGTTTTATCTAGGACTTGAAAATCCCCTGAAGTTAGGGAACGAGGGGGAGCTGAAATTTCCAATTTCTTATACAG
This sequence comes from Desulfosporosinus sp., assembly GCA_049302315.1. Lineage (GTDB taxonomy): Bacteria > Bacillota > Desulfitobacteriia > Desulfitobacteriales > Desulfitobacteriaceae > Desulfosporosinus. The sequence goes on along the minus strand of JBAQLX010000519.1, from coordinate 660 downwards.
TTCCTGGGATGTAAAGCTAAAGCTCTTAACATAACGTTGGAAATTATCTTCTCCCGAACTAACGTTTTGCAGATAGGGACGGGGTGAACTCCACACCTCCTCCGATCGCTCGGTTGGCTTTCTTCCGCTGCTACTGTGGTAAACAGCTTCAATATATTCCCCATTGGCCACGAGGACCATGCTGCGCGTTCCGGTCACAGCTGTATTCAACTTACCCCTATACCTCCAATAATTTAACCATCCCCATTTATCCCTCATTTGCCTATCAGACAACCAGGCCTGAGTTTGCATTGTGGTATCCACATCATATCCGCCATCAGGCAAATTACTTTGGCTTAATCTTTTCGCAGCATAGGTCCGGGCTGCAATGGCTTGGGCTTTCAAGGCTTCCGCCTCAAATCCGGCAGGCATTTCCGCTGCAACAACCCCCAGGAGATACTCCTCAAGCGGTAATTTTACAACTCTACCGTTAGGCATTAATACTCGGATTTCCACATCATCCATTATCACGCGCTCTTTTTGCCAACGCAAAACGCTCCATGGAATTATCAAGACAATGCAAAGTGATAATACTATAAGCCATATCCATTCTTTTTTCATCAATCCTTCCTCCGGTACAAGCATGATGCTTAAATCTATGCGGAAGAGATCTGGAATATG
>JBAQLX010000518.1:0-2080 GCA_049302315.1 Desulfosporosinus sp. | reverse complement strand
GAGGAACTTCAACAAAATACGGAGCTTCATGGCTATCAATATCAAACAACAAAATATGAGATTTTTGTTGAGAATCCAAGGAGCAGAATGACCGGATGTGAAAGGCTCACTTTGGATGACGAAGTATTGCCGGAACCTGAGATTTTGTTAAAGAATGACGGTCAGATGCATACGGTTCGGTTGATGATGTAAGTAGTCATGCGTTAGTCTAAAAAAGCCAGTAGCCTTATTTTAAGGTACTGGCTTTTCTTGTGCACCACGCATGGGTGATTAACACTAGGTGGTGATAGTCCTAAGAAGGGGGCACACCTATAAAAAGGGGGCACTTCTTATTCTGTTGCCTAAAATCAACAAGATAACCGATATATTTCTAAGATAACCGATATATTTCTAAGATAACCGATATACTTTCAAAAACCTATTGTTCTTTACCATACTCTGACATAATAATGCCTTGATTACTGTTATAAAGAAGGCTTTAAGGAAATTGGATTATCATCTACGGCGTAATTATTGTGCGTACAAGTCCCATAGTTTAAAGAGATTAGCTGGTTGTTTTAGTGGATAAATTAAATTGCGCTGTAGTGATATTAATGGAGAACTTTTTCCTTTAATACCAAGGTTCTACGATAACTTTCGCTCTGCGAAAGTTGAGTTATATAAGTCTAATTGGAATAATATAATTTTGACTATCAAATGCCATTAGCTCTTCCTTCATGCATAGCACGGCGCCATTTCCACGTTCAATATTTGCTCTATCTAATGTTTTAAATACATGAGTTAATTGTGATGCTGGAGATGCCGTTTTTTTAATCTCAATTGGGAATAGTTTCCCATCTGCTTCAATTATCAAATCAATCTCCTTCATATCCTTATCGCGGTAATAATATATAAAAGGAGTTTTCGCTGAGTTATTGTAGCTTTTAAAGATTTCACTAACCACATAATTCTCTAATACAGCACCATTCACTGCCCCACTTTCAAGTGTTTCCGGACTGCTCCATTTGGTAAGATAGGTACAAAGACCTGTATCATAAAAATACAGCTTTGGTGTCTTAATTGCTCTTTTCAGGATATTGTTAGAGTATGGATGTAAATAGAATATGATTCCTAACGTTTCTAAAATCATCATCCAGCTCTTTACTGTAACTTGATTTATGTCAGCATCTCGTGCAATATCCGCGTAGTTTACTATTTGACTAGTGCGACATGCTACAGCAGTAATCAGCTTCAAAAACTTTAAAGATTCTATTGATCCTGATAGTTCCTTTACGTCACGTTCTAAATAGGTGCTCAAGTAACTCATATAAAAAATATTGCCATCCTTGTACTTGCCACTAACTAATGCCGGCATTCCGCCTTTAAATATTCGTTTGAAGATTTCTGGAGTGTTTGCAGGTTTGATCACTTTTTGTCTATCACTGAGCACCTTAAAATCTGTAGTAAATGGGATATTTCTGGAACAATTATATATTTCATTTTGTGAGAGCGACGAGAGATTAAGAATTGCGACTCGCCCGGCGAGTGATTCCTGTACCCCCTGCATTAACTTAAATATCTGAGAACCCGTCAGCCAAAATTCACCGGGTTGCTGATTTTTATCGGCCATTATTTTAATGTAGGTGAAAAGCTCAGGTGCATACTGTACCTCATCAATAAAAATGGGTGTTTTATATAATTGGAAAAACATTGCCGGGTCAGACTTTGCCAAGGCTCGAATATTCAAATCATCAAGGGATACATAGGTCCTCTCGGTCCCTTCCATTAACCTTAGAAGCATGGTTGTTTTTCCAACCTGTCTAGGCCCTGTAATTAAAATTGTAGGATATTGGTCTGAAAGTTCGACGACTATCTCTTCCATATCACGTTTAATATAAGTCATTACACAGCGACCTTTCGTCTAATATATAATTTATATACATTATAGCCGATATATTCTAAAATGTAAATATGATTCCAGTGCAGAAACCCTCTAAATTTCTAGTCTAAAAGCAGGAATTCACCCCCTTCATGTTGAATTATACAGTATATGAAAGATAATGAGAGATATCATGACATAGTTTGCATATACTGTGATTTG
>JBAQLX010000517.1:0-2164 GCA_049302315.1 Desulfosporosinus sp. | reverse complement strand
GCTCAACAGCTTCTCGTTGCACTGGATTCAAATCGTCCAACCGATACATTAACTACTCCACCTCACTTCTTGTCCCTCTAATAACATACCTGTACGGTCCTCTGTTACTTGATTGCTAAAAGTGTCCCAACCGACATAACCCGCCACGTTGGACATTGGCATAGATAGGATGTCATTTATCAATTCAGGGCCGCTTAAAACTCACAAGAATTTACCGTTCTAGGGAAAGAAATCACATCACGGATATTAGACATTCCCGTCAAATACATAATCATACGTTCAAAACCAAGTCCGTAGCCGGCATGTTTCACACCGCCATACTTTCGAATGTCCAGGTACCACCAGTAATCCTCAGCGTTCAGCCCGAAGTCCTTCATCCGACTTTGCAGGACGTCGAGGCGTTCTTCCCGTTGGCTCCCTCCTATAATCTCCCCGACCCCGGGAACCAGTAAATCCATGGCCGCCACTGTCTTATTATCCTCATTAAGCCGCATATAGAACGCCTTAATTCCTTTCGGATAATCTGAAACGAAGACTGGTTTTTGAAGGACTTTTTCTGTCAGATAACGCTCATGCTCGGTTTGAAGATCTGTGCCCCAATGAACGGGATACATAAAGTTGGCATTTTCCTTCTCCAGCAGTTCTACGGCTTCGGTATACGTAATATGCCCAAATTCGGAGCCCAGGATATTTTCCAGCCGATCAAACAAAGTCTTATCGATAAAGTTATTAAAGAACGCCATTTCCTCCGGTGCATTGTCCAGAGCATACTGGATAATGAATTTCATCATCTCTTCGGCTAAGTGCATGTCGTCAACAAGATCGGCAAAGGCTATCTCTGGTTCGATCATCCAAAACTCTGCAGCATGTCTCGTTGTATTAGAATTTTCCGCTCGAAACGTGGGTCCAAACGTATAAACGTTGCGGAAAGCCATACAGTATGTTTCAACATTGAGCTGCCCGCTAACCGTCAAGCTCGCAACACGTCCAAAGAAATCTTTTGAGAAATCAATGTTTCCAGCTTTGTCCAGGGGAAGTTTACTACTATCCAAGGCAGTCACCCTAAACATTTCCCCTGCGCCTTCAGCATCACTTCCAGTAATAATTGGCGTATGCACATAGACATAGCCCTTTTCTTGAAAGAATTTGTGAATTGCATAGGCAACGACAGAACGCACGCGAAATACGGCCGCATAAGTATTCGTTCTGGGACGTAAATGGGCAATTGTTCGTAGATACTCAAACGTATGTCGCTTCTTTTGCAAGGGGTAATCGGCGGCGGATAGCGCGAGGACCTCAATAAAATCCGCTTTCAATTCAAATGGTTGCTTCGCTCCGGGAGAAGGGACAAGCGTTCCTTGAATACGCAGGGCGGAACTAATTGTCATCTTTCCGATCTCCGAAAAGTTCGTTAGACTATCTTCAAAAACTATTTGAATATTTTCGAAGAAACTACCATCATTGATTTCAATAAAACCAAACGCTTTGGAAGAGCGCACTGTGCGAACCCAACCGGATAGTTCTACTTTCTGATTGAGAAAACGGTCCGTCTCTCTGTAAATTTCCTTAACTGTTACCGATTGCATTTTTATCCTCCTTAAAATATCCAGCCTTCAACTCTATGTAAACGCCCTCTCCACAAACCATGGAGAGGGCGGCAAACCAAATCAGATATGTCATATTATACCAATCTCCGGCGCACATTTCGAATGCTAACTTCATGTTCGCCTAAAATAGCTGCTGTTGCTATTTGGTTATCTTGGATTTCTTGCAAGATGGTCCTAGTTTCTGTTCTGAACTCCAGCAACCCTGCCGTTTGTTCGAAAATAACTTCTTGCCGTGTTTTTATTTGTTCTACGGAACTCTCCAGGTTCCCCATCCTTGTCTTCAGCCCTGCTGCATCTGTCTTCAGCCCTGTTATATCTGTCTTCAGCCCTGCTACATCTGTCTTCACTACTGCTACATCTGTCTTAATATCTTTTATGTCTTGTCCCATTTCATTCAGGCGATTTAGAATTTCTTTCATTTCACTCACGTTGTAACCTCCTTCGAACTGACAACTAAATCCCAGCATAAACCACATCAGCCAACTTGTCTCAATTATAAACTAGAAACTCCGCCTATTCAAGCTCTATCCTCAAACAAATAACCTGCCGACTAGTTC
>JBAQLX010000516.1:0-4127 GCA_049302315.1 Desulfosporosinus sp. | reverse complement strand
GGCTAAAATAGTGATCTGCCCGGCGGCGATTGTATAGTCGTCGGTTAGGGTCAGTGTTGTGGTTCCATCGACAACAATGCTCGTAATATTACTCCGCCAGGCAGAACTATCCGTAAAGGTAATCGGTACATTCTGGGCGGTTGTGTAGGCAACTATGCCGCTGGATGTGTAAGAGCCCGACAAGACAGGGGAAGATGTCGCTACAGCATTTCCGCTCGGCAGGGATTCGCCTGCTTTAAGAATGATATCGACCTCGTTGGTCCACTTGTTGAATTTTGATGTATTGCGCGTATAACTGGTATGGTCAATATCGGTGGCTGTCTCTCCGTAACAAAAACGGAATGTATTCAGTCGGTCCTGCAGGTTGGTGATATTCGTCAACGTACTGTTACTCAGGAAGCGAGACTGAAAAGAATCCAAAGTAAGCATCGGATAGACCTGAACAGAGCTATCATACTTTGTGGTCGGGCTGTTGACATCGGGTTCCCGGTTGGTGGTATCCCAAGTGGATACCAGATTAGGGTAATAGTAACGGGTGGCAAAGAGCGTATCATAGGATAATGTAGTGTAATAGGCATCGGTTGAACGAAGCTTGATTTGATTAACATCGCCGGTACTAACAGTCAGATCTATGCCTTTCCCTTGTACAGCGTCAGTTAGAATATCGGATAAATAAACCCCATTACCGGTCGAAACCACTGGTGACGGGTAGTTGTCGATCGAGGAAAATGTCTGTTGATGTTTCGTCCAACTGGCACCATCAAAATCGGTGATACTGTAATTTTTTAAGGTTACGGAACTGCTTTCATCCGAATTATAAACTTTAACCAATAGCCCTGATGTTGCTGCCGGACTAGCGGCGACAGCCGTGAAAGGACTGATCAGCAGCATCAGGCCGCTGATCATGGCCGTAATGGCCACGCAACTGATCAGTTTTTTGCTTTTAGACAATAATGAACTTTTCAATAGTGAAAGCATACTCATTTCCAAATACACTCTGAGGGCGCGAAGCCCTGGCCGGTCAGCCCTAGATGATTCCTTAGGCCGGTCCGGCTCGGAGAGAATTAAATAAAAAATCATATACTTTTTTGCACTTTCCGCATAGTTTTTAATCTCCTTTTCACTTTTTTCGGGGGTAACTATCCTATTTTGAGGAAACATCTAATTATATGATCATTTCCAAGTTAACATAAAAAAGAGCATCCTGTAAGTCTCATCTGAGACTTACAGGATGCTCTTCATAAACATTCCAGTTTTAATTTTTTTTATATTTCGACAAAATCGCTGAAACCCTTTAATTCCAGTCAATGTCCGTATGACTAACGGCTCCAACATTGCACACTTGCCCTGCTATGCCGCCCACGGAGCGGTCGGGGTCTAAAAAGCCCGTCACGGTCAGCTTCTTAATGGCGCCGGGGCGGCGAATAGTCCGAAGTTCTGATACCCTTATTTACCTTATTAATCTTTATATAGGAAATATTGATTGCAGCCAGTTTTGTCTTCCATGCAGTACCCTCGCAATTACAATACGCTCCCCTAGTACTCTATAAAATATACTGTACGGGGTTACTATGATACGCCTGTACCCTCGCTGTGCACCAGGCGCGTCTTCTTCAGGGATAACAGAACCCATCTCTGGGAAATCTGATAGCTTCCTTATGCCTTCATAAATAAGTACTCGTAATTTTTCGGCTGCTTGTCCCCTATCTTGAGCAATGTAAGAGAATATACTGTCAATATCGTAATAGGCCATTTCCGATAATACAATTGTCTTACTCATTTTCTATCCTTTTTTTTATCGCTGCAAAGGTTTCCTCAAAATCTCGCATCGGTATCCCTGCAGCTATTTCAAGGTCAACCTCAGACAACATCTGTCCTAACCGCCGCCGAGCCATCATCTTCTGATAGGCTTCATAGCTCATCACCACTAAATCGGCTTCACCGTTCTTGGTCACAACTACTGGTGTCTGGGTTTCGTGGCACAACTTCGAAAAGGAATTATAATCATGACGAATTGCTGTTGAAGGCTTGATGTTCGTATTAATACTTTCTTGCCAGCTCATACCATTTATCTCCTTAGCCATTATTATGTCAATATTATAGCATTCTCGCGAATCAAATTCAAGATTGGATCTATTTGGTCCCGCCGAACAATTGATCATTGTATAATTTATACAAAACCATCATGCTACGAAAAGTAATTTGCCCGTTCAGGAGATGTTGACGGTTATCAGTGTCTCGTCAGCGATTTCAATGGCGCCTTCCCTTTGCAATCTGCCCAACTCGCGGAACAGAGAACTCCTGTTGATGTTCAGAAAATCCGCAAATTGGTCTCGGGACATCCGCAATTTAAAAGTATTGCTCCCAAACTTATCCTGCATGATATCGAAGAAGGTCAGAATCTTCATCCGAGCCGTTGGGGCAGCCCGTATAATATCTCGAATATCCTGCCTATTCCACCGATCCGAACAAAAGCGCCCGATGCAGCGCCAGATTCGCAAGTTGCGCCAGAGCGTTTGCAGTTCCATGCGGTCCTCCATAAACAGATCCATGGAAAAGGTCAGCACAGTACTGTTTATCTCTGCGACAAAGGACATCGGCCACGTTCCGGGCGAGGAGCCAAAGGCGTTCAGGCCAAACAGCTTACCGGAATCGTAGAGAGCCGAGATATGTAGGTTGCCGCTGATGGTAGTACGCTGTGAGGAAAGCAGGCCACTCTCGACGATACCGATCCGTCCCGCGACGCTGTTGACGGTGGCCACAACGGCACCCACGGGATAACGGCAAAGTTCCGGTTGCAGCAGCGGGAGGATTTCCGTCAGATCATCATCCGTAAATTCCCGAAACAGCTTGGAGTCCCTCAGCGGGCTAAAGATCTACTCATATTTCCCGACAAGAAAGTGAGGTCATTCTTCTGTCTCAACAATGCTGCCTGTCCACCTCCTTTTCAATAGTGAAAGCATACTCATTTCTAAGTACACTCTGAAGGCTCGAAGCCTTGGCCGGTCAACCCTGGATGATTCCTTAGGCCGGTCCGGCTCGGAGAGAATAAAGCATATGAAATTAAGACCCGGCGATGCTTTGCACCGCTATTAAGGTTTGCTCAATGTCCTAGGGGTATTGAACAAGCCGATGCCAAATCTGACCGTGCCTGTGCGGAGAGTCCCAAGGGTTTCATGGGCCAAGAAGGCGCAGTGTAGGCCGCCTCTGGCCGCGATTCCGTATTTTTCATCCAGATCCCGACACACCTCTTGGCAGTCTTTCCCCTCAATCGCGAGCGAGATCACCCCTATCCTCTGCTCAAGCCGGCTGCTGCCATAGATCCTGACTCTTTTGATTTCATTCAGACCCTCCAACATGAGTTTGACAAGCTGCTTTTCTCGGTTGCGGATATTTTCGACTCCAGTCGTCAGGATGTATTTGACCCCTTCATTCCAGCCGGCTATCCCCGGGGTGTTTAAGGTGCCGCTCTCATAGCGGTCCGGCAAAAACTCCGATTGGCTGGGACTTTCGGAAAGGCTGCCGGCTTCGGCCACGAGGTGGCTGCATTGTCCAGGTAGATCATTGAAAGCGCCTCATCATTAGTTCGAAATGTTATTTGGTTGGATTATTACTTCATGGCGGCCCGGATAGCACTGTTTTGAACCGCAGTAATGATTCCTTCCCCGTCAATTAAAGTGATCGTTTTCAGCGCCAGTTTCTGAACTGCCGCTAGGGTGGACGAGGTCAGCGTTGTCGTCGGCGGCGGATACGACATGGGACAGTTCTCGTCCAAGGCACTGGCCGGCTGCGGAAAGGCAATCCAGAGCAAACTGAATACTAGCAAACATATGCTCAGGATACTGGTCAAATTTCTGATTTTGGGCTTAAATACTAATGTCCATAGTTGCAATTTTTTCTCACCTTTCCAAGCCTGGCATTTACTTTAAAACAAGGGGAATCAAAGGAAGCCGAAAATATACGAAGTTAACCATAAACGAGCCGCCTATGTTGGCCAGCATTCCCGCCAGAAAGGCACAAGGCAAGCAACAGACCCGGTGCCTGATCACCCACAATCCCAGATCTGCCAAAACTCCAGGTATAGTGTAAGTCAACAAACTCATCATGCCATGAGAGCCCATAATACC
>JBAQLX010000515.1:0-7845 GCA_049302315.1 Desulfosporosinus sp. | reverse complement strand
ACCTGAAAGAGCCTTTACCGCCAATTCATTCTGTACATCAAACTGGATAATTTGTCCTTTTGTAACAAAATGAGCAATCTGCGAAGTGTCCTCATCAGTTTTGTGTGATAGCACAGTTTCCTCATATACAGCATAAGGAAAGTATATCTTATTGAATATCTGGGTTAGTATCTCTAGCCTGCCTATCTTACTCAGAAATATCAGCGGGCTGGAATTTGATACAAGATTCATACACTGGGCCTTTCGCTTTCGTGGTTGGACATAAATTTCAGGTCATCTTCATACATTTCCTCTGTATATTCAACAGCAGGAATATTCAAATGGTTAAGGATATTGATGAATTCTGATAAAGACTTGCCTGCAAGTTGGGCTGCCTTTCCAAGACTTATATCTTTGGATACGAAGAGACCTATGGAAAGGTTGAGTTTTAGTTTATCTTCAAGGGTTTTGCCCTCTATATGCAGTACATTTATCTCCAATAACACATCCTGAGGCAGATGCATGTTTATCGCTATCTGATTCATAATTTCTCACCATCCTTTTAACTTTTTAATCATTTTACAATTTACATAATTTTTATTCAATCTATGTGCTGCTCATGGCGATGTGCTGCAAGTTACTGATATTTCCATTATAACACAATTTAAACTGAAACAAGTATGAAAAATGGCTGAACAACTTTTGCCTCTGTCAAAAGTAAAAGGTGTTTCATGATCCAGAATCTCCTTGCCGTTCCGACAACACAAAACCTCCTCCAGGGCTTGTCTCAAACTATAAAATGACGGTTATTATTTGACCTCATTGTCCTGCCTCCTCGTTTTTGACAGTATTCTGAGTCCTATAATGTATGTCGTTTGTTAGTATGTTCAGAAACTAAATGGGATTTATGTAATTATATTACAAATTGCTGATTATTATTTGCGAAATGCAGGATATTTGCTTATAAGATGTTTCTCAAATTAAACTTCGCTGTATCGGAAATATGATCAACCAGAAGTTTCAAAGCCGATACTTCCCCAAGAGAAAGTGAAACGTCTTGTGCTGCAATGTATTTTTCCAGGCGCTTTATGCTGATGTCGATAGTGTCGGTCTCTTGATGGTCGAGGATAACGGTCCACAAGGTTTTGGTTTTTTCCCAGCGTAATTGGGCGGTGTTCAATTCTTTTTGAGCAACCTCCCATTTCTGGGTGGAGATAGATTGTTCAACCGCCTCAAGCGGAACTCCAAAAGCATGGGTAGATGTCTGAATATATTGATAAGATGTCAACGAACCTCCTAATAATAAAATGACAATGGTAATAATGGTTATTAGGGTGCGCAACAGAGGCCACCTCACTCTTATTTGTGTTTCACTTTTCGGGGAAGCTACGACACGCGGGGTTATCAAATATCGAATGCCCTGTAACTCAAACAAAATTCGAAATTTATCGCTCCTTTGCTTGCACGAAGAGTATCCCGGAAGAATCGAGGCTTGCCAAGAGGACATCTTCGATTTTGTCAATAGTGTGCTTTTTTAGTTCTCCTTTTAACCAAGACCGGTCTTTGTTGCCTTGCTGAAGGTTATTATTATTTAGTTTACCGTCCGAGATAATAACCAGCGGTAGCCCCTCGAACTTCGTTTTTATTTGAAAATCTTCCGGAATCGTTGGCCTTTTCTGTGATTTCGGAAAAACGCTCAATTGTCCGTTGGTTTCCAGAACTGCAAACTCGACGTCAGCAATGTTGGGGACATTTTTGAGGCGGAGTTCCTCTAACAGGTCGGTGAGATTGTAATTATTTTTTCTCAATTCCTTTTCTAGAATTTTCCCTCGTTCGATGAGAATACTTGGGGTACCGCAAATAATAGCCCTGGCCTTTTCATTTTTTAAGGTAATCCAGGCTAACGTTAGACTTGATAATAGGAGAACCAAGATGGGAATGATACCGCTAAGGAGTGGAATTCCGACATTTTCACTGGGTATGGCAGCAAGGTCGGAGATCATGAGAATAACGACCAGCTCAAAAGGCTGCAATTGACCTATTTCTCTTTTTCCCATCAGACGAAGGGCAACGACGACCAGCGTGTATAAAATTAGAGTTCTGACCACAACGAGGATCATATTTGTTCTCCTTTTTAAACAACCAGTTTGCTTTGTGTGAAGATTATCTTTCCCTGAATGCTAAGAGTTATCTTTCCCTGAATGCTGGGAGTTATCCCCAAGCTAGAGATGTTTCATCGTTTAGGGATCCCTTGGTAAGTGACGCTGTTGGCGGGCTTTCACTATAATTTGGTTAAATATCTAATTTATGTTATGATAGCCAGTATAAGATAAACAAAAGAATACTAACAGCGTAAGGTACAAATTTAAGGTCGTAATATAAGCATATTTATGATAAATATCTTTCTACTTAAGGGCAGGGTTTTTAAACAAGGGGGTTTGTAGGTGGAACAATTGAATGTATTGATCTTTTCGGCGTCGTTTGGCGCCGGGCATGTTCGCGCGGCTGAAGCAATTATTGAAGCGTTACGTTCCAAGGAGCCGAACGTTAAAATTACACATTTGGATTTTGGGGCATTCCTTAGTAAGACGTTCAATTCCGTTATTAAGAGCGCCTACATTGAGCTTATTAAGCATACGCCGAAGCTATGGGGGAAATTTTACTACCATACGTCAAAGATTCCCCCGGATTCCTTATTCCAACGCTTTTTAAACGGTTTGGGGCGACGCGAATTTGTGAAAATAATTCAGGTGTTACAACCAGATCTCGTTATTTGTACATATCCGACGGTTGCGGGAGTTTTGGCGCAACAGAGGCTTAAAGGGATCTTGAAGGTCCCTTTGGTTACCATTGTGACAGACTATGCTGTACACAGCCAATGGATCCATCCGGGGGTTGACCTTTATATTGTAGGGTGTGAGAATGTTTACGATGGGTTGGTGGAGCGAGGGATTGACCCCAGCTCGATTCGGATTACGGGGATTCCTGTGAGCCCAAAGTTTGAATGGAAATTGGATCGGCAGAAAATATTGAAGAAGCTGGATTTGAGACCCCATCTTCCGACGGTTCTGGTCATGGGGGGAGCTTATGGCGTTTTGGGTGGGGCGAAATGGATCTGCAAAATTCTAGTGGAGACGGCTTTTCCCGTGCAAACTATTATCGTTTGTGGACAAGATGAGAAGCTTTATAAAGCTCTCGACCCTTTAATCAAGGAGGGGAAGAATACGGTTGCGCTTTTTGGATTTGTAAAAAATGTTGAGGAATTGATGAGCGCCGCTGATATCATTATTACGAAGGCGGGTGGCTTAACAGTCTCTGAAGCGTTGACGAAACGGGTGCCTTTGGTTATTTTTAGGCCGATACCTGGACAGGAAGAGGAAAACGCAAATTATTTGGAAGGCATAGGTGCAGGCCGGGTGGCAAAGAATGAAGAAGAATTGGAGAAAGTTATCTTCGCTCTTTTGGAAGATCCGAAGGAATTGGTACGGATGCGTCGGGCAGCTGCAAAAGCGGTACCCGGTTGTGCGTCTGAACAAGCGGTGGAGGGGATATTACAGCTTCTGGAAAAGCGTCAGAATACCCAAAGGATTGATAATTGCTATGTAAATGCGGGTAGGAGTATAGAGAATTACTCATTGAGGGGAAAAGCATGAGCTTGGGATATGTGTTTTTGAGTTTTGTTCTGGGGGGAGTGGCTTTATATACGGTCATTCCCGATTTGTTTTTACACCGCTTGGGAATCGGGAGTTGGAAACGTCAATTTGGCCCGGGTGTTACCCTTACCTTTGACGACGGGCCTGATCCGGAATTTACCCAGCAGATTCTTGAAGTATTAAAAAAGCATCACGTTTGTGCTACATTCTTTGTGGTGGCGGAAAGAGCGAATAAGTATCCGGATCTGATTCAGCAGATGAAAGACGAAGGGCATCTGATCGGAGTGCACTCGCTCAACCACCGGTATGCCTGGTTTACCTCTCCTGGGAAGACTTCACGGGAATGGACGGAAAGCGTCCGTATTCTTGAACAGCTATTAAATCATAAAATAACTTGGATGCGCCCACCTTGGGGAACATTTAACCTTATGACATGGTGGTGGTTAAAGCGACACAAGATGCGAGCTGTGTTATGGAATGCCGAAGGGCACGACTGGGAGGCGCGGCGTTCACCGGAAGAAATTACTGAGCGGACTTTTAAGGATGTTAAAGAAGGAACGATTGTAGTTCTGCATGACAGCGGAGGAGAATTCGGGGCTCGTGAAAACTCTATTTTAGCCTTGGAACGGTTGTGTGTTCGGATTGTCCAAGAGCTGAAGCTGCCCTTGGTTCCTTTGGAATTTCCAGATTGGAAGGCAGGGCAAAGATTTGTCTTTCGAGCCTGGGAAAAGTGGGAGCATTACTATGCGAGGAGACACCGCGTCGAACGAATTGATGCCACAAATATCTTTCGCTTAGAGAAAAGCACGTATGACGGACCGAACCTTTATGCCGAGGATGGAAAGTTGTTGGCTGAAAAAGGGGATCCTGTGGCGGAAATTCATCTCGATAATATTCGGTTGCAAGCTAAAGGCCGGGATAGGCAGAAAATTGCGTTCAAGGCCATGCACCAAATCCGCGAATCTTTGCCGGGTCTGGCTCGGTATGTGGCGGAAGACCCGACTTATGACAAGATAAAGGTTTTTGTGGCCCAGACGCTGCTTTACCGTGGGGTTAAAAGGTTTGGGTTTACCGTACAGGATTTACCGGACACCTGGAAAGGCCGGGGGATTGCTTGCTTGCAGAAAATGATTATGCGTGTATATTATCCAGCAGGAAGAAATCGCAAAAATAAGCGACTTGGAAATAAACCGATGTTGGTGTGGATTAGTAGAGAGAGGCTAATTGCAGGGGGGGTGCACACTTCCACGCCTTCGTTGCGCATCAATTTGATTACGGAGAGTAAGTCTGGTATAATTGGCTAGTAAATTTGGAAGATTATCGGTAAGGCTATCGAAGTATCCACATCTGCCTTGCACATAGAATAAGTAGTGATTTAAGGGGGAGAATATATGTCTGTCTCAGTAGAAAAAATAGAAAAAAATGTTGTTGCTTTAGAAGTGACCGTAGATGCAGGAAAATTCGTACAAGCGGTGAACCAGGCTGCCAAGATTTTGGCTAAAAAAGTGAATGTCCCTGGGTTCCGTAAAGGTAAAGCGCCGCGTCGGATTGTTGAACTTCATGTGGGAAAAGACGCCCTTTACGACGAAGCGTTGGATCATTTGATTGGAGTAGCTTACGCTGAAGCGGTTGAAGAAAGCGGCATCAATCCGGTGGAGCGACCTTCAGTTGACTTGGTACAGATTGAAGAGGGAAAAGACCTTATTTTCAAAGCAAAAGTAAGCGTCAAGCCTGAAGTTGAATTGGGAGAATATATTGGACTTCATATTGAACTAGATGCAGCTAGCGTAACGGACGAGCAAGTGATCGAAGAACTGAATAATAAACAGCAACAACACGCCCGTCTCATTACACTTGACGAAGGCATGGTTGAATACGAGGATACCGTCACCATTGACTTTGAAGGATTTACAGGTGATGTGGCTTTTGTGGGCGGAAAAGCGGAGAATTATGAACTGGTTATTGGTTCAGGGACCTTCATTCCTGGTTTTGAAGAAGGTTTAATTGGAGCTGAAATCGGACAACATGTTGATGTCAACCTTACCTTCCCAAATGAATATCATAGTGAAGAGCTGGCAGGAAAAGAAGCTGTTTTTAAAACGAATATTAAAAAAATCCAACGCAAAGAAATATCGTCACTGGATGATGAATTTGCCAAAGATGTTAGTGAGTTTGAAACGCTTGATGAATTGAAAACCGACTTACGGAATAAATTATTAGTGCGGAGTGAAATACAAGCCAAAAGAGATCAAGTTGAGGCGATCATTTCTAAAGTGGTAGACAATGCCAGCGTCGAGATTCCTGAAGTCATGGTTACTGAACGAATCAAAGCTATGTTAGAGGATTTAAATCATAATCTAGCTCATCAGGGAATGACACTGGAGCAGTATTACCAGTATACCAACTCGACTGAGGAAGTTATGCTGGAGCGTCTGCGTCCTCAAGCAGTGGAAAGCGTCAAAAAAGATTTAGTTTTAGAAACTATTGCTAAGGCGGAAGGAATTGAGGCTACGGAAGACGAAGTAGATGAAGGGATCCGAAAACTTAGTGAGCTGTATAAACAAGACGCAACATTTCTCAAGCAGTCTCTCATTGCGCGTGGGGAACTCGAGTTCATTAAACGAAGTTTGATCAGTGAGAAGACGGTTAAATTTTTAGCAGAACAAAATTCATAGTCAACAACGTGAGGGAAATTCTGAGATATAGAGGTGAGAGTATGGCAAAGTACACCAATGACAAAAATCAATTAAAATGTTCATTTTGCGGTAAAACCCAAGAGCAGGTCAAGAAATTGGTTGCCGGTCCAGGAGTTTACATTTGTGATGAATGTATTGAACTCTGCAATGAGATTGTTGAGGAAGAGCTGACTGACGACTTGGGCGTTGAAATTGGAGATATTCTGAAACCCAAGGAAATCCGGGCGATCATTGATCAATATGTTATTGGCCAAGATCAAGCGAAAAAGTCACTTTCAGTGGCAGTATACAACCATTACAAACGGATTAATATGGGTATGAAAATTGATGATGTTGAATTGCAAAAGTCGAACATCATTATGTTGGGACCTACCGGTTCAGGAAAGACTTTGCTGGCCTCGACGCTAGCTAAAGTCCTTAATGTTCCCTTTGCCATAGCAGATGCCACGTCACTCACAGAAGCGGGGTACGTGGGTGAGGATGTAGAGAATATTCTCCTCAAATTAATTCAAGCCGCTGATTATGATGTGGAAAAAGCAGAAAAGGGTATTATTTACATTGATGAAATCGATAAGATTGCCCGTAAGTCTGAAAACCCCTCCATTACTCGGGATGTTTCCGGGGAAGGAGTTCAGCAGGCTTTACTGAAAATTCTTGAAGGGACGGTTGCCAGCGTGCCACCACAAGGCGGACGCAAACATCCGCACCAGGAATTTATTCAGTTGGATACCACGAATATTCTCTTTATTGTCGGCGGAGCTTTTGACGGGATTGAAAAAATCATTCAAGACCGGTCGGGACAAAAGACCATGGGCTTTGGTGCAACTATCCAAAATAAAACCAATATGAATGTAGGTGAAATTTTAAAAGGAATTTTGCCGACCGACCTTCAGAAATACGGGCTAATCCCTGAGTTTGTAGGACGGGTACCTGTGATTGTAACTCTTGAGGCGTTGGATGAAGCGGCATTAGTGCGCATTTTGACAGAACCCAAGAATGCCTTGGTCAAGCAATACCAAAAGCTGATGGAGCTTGACGGTGTAACATTGGAGTTCAAAGAAGCGGCGCTCGATTCGATCGCCTCTGAAGCGATTCGTCGCAATACCGGAGCACGAGGCTTAAGGGCCATTGTGGAGGATATCATGCTCAACGTGATGTATGATTTGCCCTCGCGCAATGATGTTACGAAATGTGTCGTTACCCAAGAGGTGGTCTTGAAGAAAGAAGAACCCCTTCTCGTCGTGGCTGATAAACCCAAAAAAGGCAAGAAGGAAGAATCCGCCTAGGCGAGGCATAATCGTGGTTCGAAGTTCGTGGTACGTGGTTCGAATAAAGAATACACCGGAGTAGCATATCAATAGGGCTGCGCCGGTGTTTTTGTTCGTGGTATGCGGTTTATGGTTTGAAGCGCGAGTTACGAGGGTCGCGCATCGAACCTCGAGTTTCTCCGGTGATGTTTTTTTATCTTTATCATTTGTGATGTTTTTTTATCTTTATCATTTGTGATGTTTTAATTT
>JBAQLX010000514.1:0-1683 GCA_049302315.1 Desulfosporosinus sp. | reverse complement strand
CAAAAGGAATTCTTAGCGGCGAAGTCGGAGTCTACCCCCACCGAAGCAGAATAAGGTGTACCTCTCCCACTTGTAGAAGTGGGAGTCTTACGATTGGATCAATCGGCACATCCATACGAGTGCTGCGTAACATACACTATAATAGGTCACCGTGACCACGGTAATCACCTTGACTACGATGACTATTTATACTAAACTTGAAAGTGAGGAATATGATGGAGTCTAGAGAGGGAGTAAATATAATGTCGTTAACAATACCTAAGTTCAATATTCGAGATACAAAGAAGCATTATTCTGAACTTAACAATATCGCTCTAAAAGGAATCGAAGTAATAACTTTTAATGCAAATAATGAGAACGAAATGGTATCACATATTAAAACTTCTTACCTCGACAAACTTTTGTCCAATTTAGTTTTTAAACCTGAAACGGAGTTTGATGAAGAAATTGGAATTTATACCGTTTCTATTCCGGAAATTGATCTTTATGGTGAAGGCCCTACATTAGAAGCTGCTATTAACAATCTACTTGATAGCGTTCTGGAATTCCTTACCATTTATGTTGAGAAACTGGATATGTTTTCAAAAGTTGAGTCTGAGCAAAAGCAATTATTTTTGCTTAAACTTCTAAGATGTCATGGGGATAGGGATTCAATAAAGAAAGCGCTAGGTTTATAAAAATGCCTATACGATTCTGCCAGGGAGATATACGTAAACTTCTTTCACATTTCAATATGAAACCGGAAAAGGGAACAGCTATATATTTAGGAATAGGCAGAGACGGTATTTGGCGAACTTGTAAGTTCGACTACCACAAAGATAAAGATCCTGTAGCCACGGGTACCGCTAAGATAATAGCAACTTCCTTTAAATTCAATACTGTATTAGAGATGAAGAAATATCTTGACAAATACCTTTAGTTGCGCAGGCCACTTTTTTCTAAATTCATGTATGGTAAAATATAAACAAATCAGCTTACAATCAAAAATGACTAGCATGTCAAGCTTGGTACAGCCACTAATATAGTCGAACAAGGTGTTCCGCGTCAACCCGCGAATCGCCTTGTTTTATTCTCCATCCATCTTTTCACCTCATCTTTAATGTTAAATATTGGTACGTATTCAGTAAACCATTCAAGAGTCCTAGCCACAAAATGACTGGATAATTTTCTGCTGACCACATTGACAATTTTATGGCATAATTAAAACATGAGTACAAATGATCGTGAAAACCTACCCACAACTTCATCAAAGAGAAAACTAGGAACTAGGAAACCTCTGTGTACGTTCCCTGAATGCGGACCAGTCAACGCCTTAAAGGAGCATGTCAAGAAACTTGCTGAAGAAGCCGCTGTTTTAAAGCAAGCACTTGCTGATCGTGACGCTCGTCTCGAAGAAATGAGATCCCTTTGAATCAAAAGGGCTGTCCGCATTGTGGGAAGCTTTACCGTGATCTCAATTTGACCGAAGATTCTATAGAGATCGACTATGAAGTGAAGGTTATCGTTAAAAAGCACCGCCGGAAGAAAGCTGCTAAGACGTGCGATTGCCTTGTTCCTGCGATCATGACTGCTGCTAAACCGCCCCAGCTCATTCCCAAGGGCAAATTCAGCATGGCCTTTTTGTGTTTTATCATGGTCCAAAAGTATTTCTTTCAAATTCCACTGAATCGACAGCTTCTGCAG
>JBAQLX010000513.1:0-1857 GCA_049302315.1 Desulfosporosinus sp. | reverse complement strand
GTGAACTCGTTCAACTAAAGTTGAACGAGTTCACTTTTCTTGTGTATGGTATTGACCCCACTAAAGTGGATTTTAGATTCAGTGGAATTGAATTCGTTTATTTCGCCACTGCGAAGCAGTTTTGTATGCCAAAGGCTATGACGATGTTTGACATACTCCCTATTAATTGATCCACTAAACATTCCTGGAAGTAGTGAGCGATTTTCCTTGATGAGAAATGCAGCTAAGTGTCCGATAACTCCAATAATTATTAAGACAGTACCAATATTATGCAATGCAGTGTTCCAATACAAAAGAGAGGTTTGAATCTCAACACTAGGGACATTTTTCAGGGTCTTAATCAAACCGGTAACGATCAGGAGGAGAAGACAAAGACCGATAAACAGATAAGCGAGGCGTTGTTCAGCCAAGTATTTATCCGAATCTGGTTCTTGGCCTTTGGTTAACATTGCTTTGATAATCCGATAAGATTCTTTCATATCTCCCTTACGCGGGAAAATATCAAACTCTTGGCGAGCAAATGCATAAACAATATGGAAAGTTACGACAAATAATAGTACTATCGCTCCCAAATAATGAAGGTTAAGGGTGATGAAATAATTGCCGAGCCATTCCGCACCGGGTAACTTTGTAACATTATACCGAGAGTAGAGTGGCAGCTGCCCTAAGCCGGTGATAATAAGCAGCATGACAGAAAGGGCAGTTGTCCAGTGGACAAAACGATTGGCATAGCTTTGTCTAAATATTTTGCTTTGCTTTTGATTATTCGTTTTTTTCGCCATCGATAGACCCCCCTCCTTGATTATTCTTGGTGTTCTGTACTCGTTTCGCTTTATCAACTTTCATAGTTTTATAAGCTGTTAAGCCGGCAACCGCTGCTCCGGCAAATGGAGCTATTACCGTACTTAGAAAGATACCTTTTCCCGAAGAAAGGTAATTGTCAACATGGACAGGCATACCGGGACGGCCTGGAGCAGTATCTTTTTTACTCACTTTGTCTGCTTTGATCGCAGCATCAATTTTCTCAAATGGAATGGCCGAAATGTACAATGTTGGAGTTCCTCCATTTTCTTTATCCCCGTAAATATAGCCGCTGATTTCTTTTGCTTTTTGATAAGCAAAATTTCTTACGTCTTCTCTCGGACCAATCGAGATGGCGCCCTTCGGACAAGCGCTCATACAAGCGGGTTGTTTACCCTCAGCTAAAAGCTCAACACACATATCGCACTTATACATGACTCCACCACCAGCTAAATCCGGGGCGAAATCAAGGTAGATCCCAACTCCGGCTTGGCGCTGAGGAATGCCCCAAGGACATACGTCACGACATTTGGCCCCTCCAAAGCATAATTCGTCATCAATGGACACGGCTCCCGATTCATCTTTAGTGATCACGCTAAAGGGACATAGTTTTAAACAGGTTGGATTATCACAATGCATACAGCGTCTTGGAACATAGACCTCATGTAGAGCGCCGTTATGCTCGACACTGACATGGTCAACAAACGTCCAATTGTATGGAGTCAAGCGGCTTTTTAGATCTCGTTTGTTCGACCAGTCTTCAACTTTCTTCTGTGGCCAATAGTTTTTTAGAGGCTTTTTGGGTTCAGGGAATCTTTCTTGATTATGATTGCTGCATGCTTGGACACAAAATGGCGTATCATAATTTCTACACCCGTCACACTTGGTTAAATCAATCAAGGTACCTAGTTTACCACTACTTAATCCTGCAGCCCGAACAGGCTTGTTTAGACCTGTTGCTGCAAGTACTCCTAAAATTCCAGCTGCTGTGGTCCTCTTGAAAAAGATTCTGCGCGAAATATTTTCCCCCATTGCCATCTACCCCCTACCCCTATA
>JBAQLX010000512.1:0-10933 GCA_049302315.1 Desulfosporosinus sp. | reverse complement strand
CCAAATCCACTATAATTAATGTAGGGAAAGAGGCAGATGTCCCTGCTGTTTTGGTGATTTTGACTTTGTAATATAGTTTTTTACAACCAGCCTAGAATTAGCGTCGATTATAAATTACATTGTAGTGCTAAGAAGATAACGAATATCAGCAATGGTAAACGTAAAAATAGGTGGGACAAAAAAGAAATCAAAGGTTATCACTCCCATTGCGGCTGTGATAACTGCAGGTAGTCTGCCCCAACGCGCCGCACTAAATAAAACAGGCAGGAGATAAAGCATGGAAATATTAACGATTCCCAGGTAGGGACTTAGGGGGGTGATAAGCAAAGTTAGCACTAGCATCATAAAAATTGACAAAATATAAGGAGCAGCTACAAAACGCCTTTGTTGGAGCCGAACAGCTTTATCCTTAACCCGTTCTGCTGTCGGTTTATGACTTTGTCCTCTTTCTTGTTGACTCCCTGGAATAACATGAATACTAATACCTTGACTATGCCGAATCACTTTGTCAACAAGCGAGCCATGAACGATCTCCCAGAAGCGGGTATGCTCCGGTTTCCCAATGATTATTTGAGAAACATTACGTTTTCTTGCCAACTCCAGAATCTCTTCTACCAAATTATCCCCGGTCAGATCAATGATTTCTGCACCCAACGTTTCCGCTAAACGAAGGTTTTTGGCCAAAGAATCTCTTTCCGCTTCATTTCTGGAAAGGCGGTGAAGGTGGGGTTCCACATGGATCGCTAACCATTCCGCATTTTGACTTGTCGCCATTCTTTTGGCTATACGGATTAACTTAGCGGAAAAAGGGCTGGCACTTATACAAACCATAATCTTTTCTCCGGTGGGCCAGGGTCCGGCGATGCCATGAATCCGCATATAAGCTTCCAACTGGCGATCGACTCGCTGGGCGGTATAACGAAGAGCTAACTCCCTTAGTGCATTGATATTCCCAGGACGAAAAAACTTTTTCAAGGCCTCAGTCGCCTTTCCAGGAATATAAACCTTGCCATCTTTCAGCCTTTGAATTAACTCTTCGGGTGGTATGTCAATCAGTTTGATTTGGGATGCAGTTTCCAAAATCTTATCAGGAACGGTCTCCCGCACAGTAACCCCTGTGATTTGGGCTATAATATCATTTAAGGTCTCTAAGTGCTGAATGTTTATAGTGGTATAAACGTCTATGCCCGCTGCCAATAATTCCTCGACATCCTGAAAACGTTTCTTGTGCCGGGAACCTGTCACATTGGTGTGGGCTAATTCATCAACCAAGACAATCTGGGGACGGCGTACTAATATCCCATCCAAGTCCATTTCGTGAAAAGTCATGCCCTTATAATCCTGAGGTTTTGTCGCAATAACCGGCAGTCCTTTAAGCATGGCCTCAGTTTCAGCTCTCCCGTGGGTTTCTACTAAACCCACAACAACATCTATTCCTTCCGTCAATTTTTCCCGGGCCGCTTCGAGCATAGCATACGTTTTCCCTACCCCGGCGGCAGCCCCCAGGAAAATGGTTAGTTTGCCAAGACCCTCCTTCTCCAGGCTGGCCAGCAACTCATCGGGGTCTATACGTTTTTCCTTTTCCATTTCACATCACCCAACTTATAATGAATCTAAAGCAATGTTTAATTTTAACACGTTTACCCGTGGTTCACCCAGAAATCCGAACTGCCTACCCTCAATATACTGGTCTATTAGGGCCTGAACCTTTTGTTCACTAAGATTTCTGGCCTTGGCTACTCTGCCAATTTGGATTTCTGCGGCATCAGGACTAATATGGGGATCTAAACCGCTTGCTGAAGCGGTAACCAAGTCACCAGGAACGGGGAACGTGGTGGATAATCCGTTATCTGTTCTCACCTTTTCCGCTTGCTTGGCTACGGAATCTAAAAATGCTTTGTTCGTTGGTCCCAAATTAGAACCACTGGAATTGGCTGCATCGTAGCCATCCTTACCTGCTGCCGAAGGACGACTATAAAAATAGCGAGCATCACTAAAGTTTTGTCCGATTAAGACAGAGCCAATAGGTTGGTCACCCTTGTAAGCCAGTGAACCAGCCGCTTGTTTAGGGAAGATAACCTTCGATATACCTGTAACTACCAGAGGATAGGCAATACCCGTTAACACAGTCATGACAAGTAACAACATCAAGGCTCTACCCATTGTTTTTAACATACTTGATTCTCACCCTTTCCAAATATGCCCAAGATTCTGGGTATCAGGCTCAGACTTCTTATCTCTGACCTTTTACCTTTTCCCTTTACCTTTTACTTTTACCCCTTATCTCTTACCTCCGGCTTCTGGCCTCTTGCCTTTGGCTTCTGGCTTCTGGCTTCTGACCCCTGGCCTCTGGTTTAACTTAAACCCGATAATACCAACAGCATGTCAAGCAGCTTAATTCCGATAAATGGAGCAATGAGACCACCTAAACCGTAGATCAGGAGATTGCGCCGCAATATAATGTTAGCCCCCAAGGGACGATAGGTAATCCCCCGTAATGCCAGAGGAACTAAGGCTACGATAATCAAGGCATTAAAAATTACCGCTGAGAGAATAGCACTTTGGGGTGTGGCTAGTCCCATAATATTTAAAACACCTAATTCAGGGTAAGTAACTACAAACAAAGCTGGAATAATCGCAAAATACTTGGCAATGTCATTGGCGATACTAAACGTTGTTAAGGACCCCCTTGTCATCAACAGCTGCTTACCAATCTCCACAATCTCTATTAGTTTTGTAGGATTACTGTCCAGGTCTACCATGTTACCCGCTTCTTTGGCCGCTTGTGTACCGCTGTTCATAGCCACTCCCACATCAGACTGGGCCAAAGCGGGAGCGTCATTCGTTCCGTCTCCGGTCATAGCCACTAAGTGACCTTTAGCTTGATACTCCCTAATTAATTTTAACTTTTGCTCCAGTGTAGCCTCTGCCAGAAAATCATCCACCCCGGCCTCGGCGGCAATAGCAGCTGCCGTTAATGGGTTATCCCCGGTAATCATCACAGTGGCGATACCCATGCGGCGAAGTTGGGAAAACCTTTCGTTAATTCCACCTTTCACAACGTCTTTTAGGTAAATTACGCCTAAGGCTCGATCTCCCTCAGCTACAACCAGCGGAGTGCCTCCTTTTTTGGCGACCTCCTCCATTGCAGTTTTTACCTCAGGAGCCATTTCTCCCCCTTTTTCGCGCAAATACTTTTCGAGTGAGTCCATGGCACCTTTACGGATTTCCCGGCCCTGTAAATTAACACCACTCATGCGAGTTTGGGCGCTGAAGGGAACAAATGTTGCTTCTAACGCAGTGATATCTCGTTCCCGCAAATTGAATTTTTCCTTGGCTAAGATCACAATACTTCGGCCCTCAGGGGTTTCGTCCGCGAGAGATGATAATTGGGCAGCATCCGCTAGCGCTTCCGGTGATACGCCAGGAGCAGGTATAAATTCTGAAGCCATCCTATTCCCGAGAGTAATAGTTCCGGTCTTATCCAGCAGCAATACCCCCACATCCCCAGCTGCTTCGACCGCCCTGCCGGACATAGCTAAAACATTACGCTTTAACAGACGATCCATTCCGGCTATACCAATAGCACTGAGCAAGCCTCCGATGGTGGTAGGAATCAAGCAAACCATTAAGGCAGCCAGCACAGGGATGGATACTATTGTTCCGGAATAGATAGCATAAGCCTCTAAAGTCGTAACTGCCAGTAAGAAAACAATGGTCAAGCCGATTAATAAAATGGTCAAGGCAATTTCATTCGGAGTTTTTTGGCGCTTAGCACCTTCGACTAAGCTGATCATGCGGTCCAGGAAAGTTTCCCCCGGATTGGCGGTAATCTTCACCTTAATCCAATCCGAAAGCACCTTAGTGCCGCCGGTAACGGCACTGCGGTCGCCGCCTGATTCCCGGATCACCGGAGCAGATTCACCGGTAACCGCACTTTCATCAACAGATGCTATGCCCTCCATAACTTCTCCGTCACCGGGTATATACTCCCCTGTTTCAACCAGTACGATATCCCCCTTAACCAGTTTGGCAGCCGAAATGTTTTCGGTTTTTTCTCCGACCACCTTTTTAGCGATCGTTTCACTCCTGGTTTTCCGCAGGGATTCGGCCTGAGCCTTCCCTCTTCCCTCAGCGAGAGCTTCGGCAAAGTTGGCAAATAGTACAGTAACCCATAACCATGCTGCAATCTGTACGTCAAACAATAAGGTTTTCAGCGGTCCGCCCGTATCTCTAATAGCAAAGTAAGTAGTCAATACCGCTAAGATCTCTACCATAAACATGACCGGATTAGTCCACAAGACCCGAGGATTTAATTTTACAAAGGATTCTTTAATCGCCCTTGCCAATATCGAACGATTAATACTTGAACTTGTACTCATGGTTTACTCCCTCCTCCTAAAAGGCCTTACCGGCCAGCATTAATAGGTGCTCAACTATGGGCCCCAGAGCCAGAGCTGGAAAAAAGGTCAAGGCTCCCACAATTAAAACCACTCCCGCCAAGAGACCGGAAAATAAACCTCCGGTTGTCTGAAAAGTCCCCGCACCTGCCGGGGTTATTTTCTTGGCAGCCATACTTTCTGCAATGGCCAGAACCAGCAACATGGGGCCAAAGCGGCCAATGAGCATACATAAACTAAGGGCTAGGTTGTAAAAAACGGTGTTAACACTAAGTCCGGCAAAGGCACTGCCGTTATTGCCTGAGGCCGAGGAAAAAGCATAAAGTATTTCACTTAAGCCATGCGGTCCAGGGTTAAGGATAGAAGAGGTACCTGCCGGAATGAGTACGGCCAAGGCGCTGCCTAATAAAATGCAGGCTGAAGGAATGAGCACAGCCAGAATGACCATCTTGATCTCAAACGACTGGATCTTTTTACCCAGGTATTCCGGCGTTCGCCCAACCATAAGACCTATTATAAACACTGTTATAATAACAAATAGCAACATAGCATATAAACCTGATCCAACACCGCCGAACACCACTTCACCCAGCATGATCTGAAGCAGGGGAGCGAGTCCTCCTAAAGGAGTCAGGCTATCATGCATGGCATTAACCGCGCCGCAGGATGTCGCCGTAGTTAACGCAGCGAACAAAGCTGAGTTGACAACCCCATTTCTGACTTCTTTTCCTTCCATTACGGAGGAACCAGTTATACCAATTTGGCTGACCAGAGGGTTGCCCGTTAGCTCAGCGCTATATGTTGTGCCAATCATGATCACAAACAAAATTAACATCGCCCCGAAAATTACCTTGCCCTGCTTAGCATCCTTTAGCATCTTGCCAAAGGTAAACGTTAAGGCCACAGGGATAAGCAGTAAATATAACATCTCCAGAAGATTACTAAATGGGGTAGGATTTTCAAAGGGATGAGCAGAGTTGGCATTAAAGAATCCACCACCGTTAGTCCCAAGCAGTTTAATTGCTTCCTGTGAGGCTACAGGCCCCATAGCTAATGTCTGGTTCGCTCCTTGAAGGGTATGCACTGTAAGATAGGGTGACAAGTTTTGAATCACCCCTTGGGAAACCAGCAATAAGGCTCCCACCAGAGAAATAGGTAAGAGTATCCATAGTGTAGTACGAGTTAGATCTGACCAAAAGTTGCCGATTGCTTTAGCTTGATGGCGGCTAAGGCCACGAATCAGAGCAACCACAACCGCTATGCCTGCTGCTGCCGAGAGAAAGTTATGCACCGTTAAGCCGGCCATTTGGCTCAGGTAACTCATGGTAGATTCACCGCCATAGGCCTGCCAGTTGGTGTTAGTATTAAAACTGACCGCCGTGTTCCAGGCTAGATCCCATTTCAGTCCTCCGAATCCTTGTGGGTTCAGAGGTAAGTGCCCTTGAACCAGAAGAAGCAGAAAAAGGGAGACTATACCAAAAAAAGTAAAAGCCAAAAGGGATAGAGCATATTCCCACCAGTTCATCTCTTTATGGGCATCAATCATACAAAATCGGTAGATGAGTTTTTCCAATGGTCCCATAACCCTGTCCATAAAGGTCTTCTCACCCTGGTATACCTTGGCCATATACAGACCAAGCGGAATGGCCAAAGCGATGAGTATAATAAAGTAAACCAGCATTTGAATAAAATCGTTACTCATTATTACAATTCCTCCGCTTTCATTAGCGTATAACCGAGATAGACCAAAAGGGCAATGGCCACGAGGCCGCCTAAGATCAGGTCAGCCATTTATCTTCCCCCCACTCAATTAATTAGTACAAAAGCTTATTTCCTTTTAATGCAGTGTATAGTTTGCCCCCTCGGTAACTTGTTACTCCAATGCAGTCATATTATAGATCTGTTGCCCGTTAAAATAGTGTAAAAGAAACATTGAAAAACATAAACAAAACGTAAAGATCCTCCCATATTATGCCGCCCAGCCACACTCGCGTTGTTTCCAATTGGAGCGTAACCATTCTTCCGCTAAATTATTTAGACAAATATGAATAGTTGTTGCATTATTAACATTATAGTTATATTATGTTAATGTATCATTTTATATTTATGTATGAAGAGGGAGGATTAAGACGGGTTAACTTATTAACCCACCACATTCTGATCCATAAAAAAGGAGGAAGTAACTTGGATAGTAAAAAAGGCATTATTTTCACTGGAGCAGTCATTGGAATCCTCGCTGTCATCTTGGTTCGCTTTGGTAATCCTGTAAATATGGGGATTTGTATCGCCTGCTTTATTCGGGACACGACAGGCGCTTTGGGATTACATCGCGCAGACACTGTTCAGTACATCCGTCCCGAAATTATTGGCATCGTTCTGGGAGCTTTTTTGATGGCCTTTGGTAAAAAAGAATTTGCTGTTCGCGGCGGCTCCTCCCCCTTCATCCGCTTTATTCTCGGCTTTGTAGTTATGATTGGTGCTTTAATGTTTTTAGGTTGTCCCCTCCGCATGGTCTTAAGGCTTGGGGGCGGTGACTATAATGCTCTGATTGGCCTAGCCGGGTTCGCAGTTGGAATCGGCGTCGGCATTATTTTCTTAAAGAGTGGTTTTAGTCTTAAGCGGACCTATAACCTGTCCAAATTCGAGGGTTACCTTTTTCCACTCCTGAATATTGGGCTTTTTATCCTTCTTCTTACTGTGCCTGCCTTTATATTCTTAAGTAAGAAAGGTCCGGGGTCTATGCATGCGCCTATGTGGATCGCTCTTGCTGCAGGATTGATCGTCGGAGTCTTAGTGCAACGCACGAGGTTATGCATGGTGGGCGGAATTCGCGACGCTATCCTCTTTAAAGATACTTACTTGATTCTGGGATTTATCTCCATCTTTGTTTTTGCAACTTTGGGAAATTTATACTTTGGTTTTTACAAGCTAGGTTTTTCCGGCCAATCCATTGCCCATGTTGATGGATTATGGAATTTCCTGGGTATGGCCCTTGCCGGATGGGGTTCTGTACTGCTGGGGGGATGCCCCTTAAGACAACTTGTTCTAACCGCCGAAGGAAATGTTGATTCGGTAATTACAGTATTGGGAATGTCTGCCGGGGCGGCCTTTGCTCATAACTTTTCCCTTGCCTCCAGTGCCCAAGGCCCTTCTCCAAACGGGAAAATTGCAGTACTGATCGGTTTTGCTCTCTTGCTGATAATTGCTTATTTCAATCGCGAAAAAGATATCAAAGCGACCTTTAAAGGGGGTATTAACGTTGACGCAAATTGATACCAGAGGAATGTCCTGTCCCCAACCCGTTCTGATGACCAAAAAGGCCCTGGAAGTTTGCTCGACTGAAGTAACCGTTCTGGTTGACAGTAAAACAGCTAAAGCAAATGTGGAAAGGTACTTAAACTTAACCGGCTACACTGTTAACACTGTCCACCTCGTCGGCGACGGTAACACCTTTGAAATATCTGCACAGAAGAAGTAATGCTATGAACTACATCATTTTGTTCCACACTAATTCTTCAGCTCTAAAATTTGCCAAATTCCTGAAAAACTCCGACTATGTTGGGGAATTAATCCCTTTGCCCCGCAAATTGACTTCCAGTTGTGGTATGGGTATAAAACTTCAGTTTACCGGTGGTCTTTCCGCTGTCATTTCCGAGGAAATCGAGAAGATCTATGCTGTTCAAGGGGATCAGTACGAGCTGGTTTATCGTGCTGAGGAGTGAAATGCGGCGGTAGTAAAATTCTGAGAGAGCTTTAATATTAGGAAGAGCTTCGTTAAACACGAAGCTCTTCCTAAAAGGAATGATGTCATGAACGGATTATATTTAGATAATGCGGCAACTTCTTTCCCTAAGGCCCCCGGTGTGGCGGAAGCCGTAGCCGGTTTTTTAACCAATATTGGCTGTAATATTAATCGGGGGCTTTACACGGCATCGTTCGAAGCAGCCAACATTGTCTATGAAACAAGGGAACTTCTGTGCAGCCTGTTCAATTTTCCTAAACCGGAAAACGTAATTTTTACGAAAAATATTACGGAAAGTCTTAATGTTATCCTGAAAGGTTTGTTGAAACCGGGAGATCATGTGCTTGTTTCCTCCATGGAACATAATGCGGTTACGCGCCCCTTGGCCTCACTGGCGGAAAAAGGGGTTGAACTATCAACGGTTCTATGTAATAACAAAGGGGAACTTCGCTCCAGCGACTTATGCCTCCATCTTAGGCCTAATACAAAAGCAGTTATTATGACTCATGCTTCCAATGTCAGTGGTACGATATTACCTTTAGAAGAAGTCGGCAAACTATGCCGGAAGCATAACCTGTTTTTTATCGTTGATTGCGCTCAAACAGCTGGTTTCTTAAACGTTGACTTTGTTAGGCTTAAGGCCGATGCTTTAGCTTTCACAGGCCATAAAGGACTCCTGGGTCCACAAGGAATAGGCGGCTTTTACCTAAATGATAAATTAGCCTCTCTCGTTGAACCTTTGATTGAAGGAGGAACGGGCAGCTCATCAGAGAGTGTTCTTCAACCGAATTATCTGCCCGATCGCTTTGAAGCAGGCACCTTAAACTTGCCCGGTATTTACGGGCTTAATGCCTCGCTGAAATACTTGATGTCCGAAGGCCTTACAAATATTCGAGAAAAAGAGCTCAATCTTGTTCACAGGTTTATTCAAAAAGTGCAAACTATTCCTGGTATTCAGCTCATTGGCCCCGAACAAGAACAAGACCGAACAGGGATTGTTTCCCTGAACTTTCCGCATCTGGATAATGCAGAAGTTAGTTACCAATTGTTTAAGGGCTTTGGGATTATGACCCGTTGCGGACTTCACTGTGCTCCCGCCGCGCACCACACACTTGGTACGTTTCCGCACGGAACGTTACGCTTTAGTTTCAGTTATTTTAATTCCATCCAGGATGTCGACTATGCGTTTAATTCCTTAGAAGATTGCGCAAGGTCAGTCACGTAAAGATGGATTTCGATCCAGACGCGGCAATGAACTGAAGGCCCAGGCACGGGCTAACTTAACAAGCGAGTATGGTATACGGATGCGTAGCCTGCGGTCTGTTGAAGTTGAAAGTGTCTTTGGTAATATCAAAAGGCAATTTTGGCATCCGACGATTTATACTTAAAGGAATGACCAAGGTCAAATTAGAATGGGGCCTATACTGTATCACCCATAATATGAGAAGAATGACCCCCCTCAGCGTATGATGGGCAGTCATTCTTCTTTTTTTTGTATGCACCTCTCTTCTCTCAGCGTGCCACCATCCGCAGGGAACGTGCTGAGGGTCGGCTTTTTATGGATAAACCGAACATACCGGCGATAAGGGGAAGGAAAAAGATCACTTGAATCACTGTCTGTAAACCCCATAGATCAGCGATGCGGCCCAGAAGGACAACCGCAAGCCCTCCGATTCCGCTCGCAAAGCCGATAGTTAATCCTGCGGCCATTGCTTGATTATTGGGGATGGCCTCCTGAGCGGCTATCACCGATTACCAGCAAAGTGTAGTCTTGCACTATTCCGGTCATACTCAGCATGCAGCCCATCCATAAAGTACCAACATAAACCAGCCGGCGTTGTCCCTGGCGATCTAAATAGTAACCAAATAAGGGCTGTAACATTGATGATGTGATCGTAAAGGCAGAAACGAGAATCGCAGCTCGTGTGGCTGTAAAGTCGGCCCGTAGGACGACAAGAAAGGGAAGCATTTGAGGCAGAAAGTTGCCATACATGTCGTTTAGCATATGTGCTATGGCAAGTACACCGATTTTTGAATACTGTATCGGTTGATTGTTGCTCATAATGACTCCTTCACTAAAACTATCCACACACATTCATTGAGTTTTGCAGTTTGTACTTTTACACAATTAAACACTAACTAAAGGTACGCAAGGATGTATCATAAGCGATTAATCCCCCTGCCTTTCGCTTGTTCGGTCTGTTCTTCAACTAAGATAAATTATATTTTCATCAAACAACGTCAATGTTTCCAGTCCTTTTTCCCCCACAGCAAAAGTGTTTTCTGTTCCCACAGCACCTTCGGGAAAAATAAATTTTGGCTCAATAGCTATGACCATGTCCTTCTCCAGTGGCGTTTTACAACCTAGGGTCAACACCGGCCATTCATTGAGTTCTATACCTATGCCATGCCCAATAAAAGGCACGGGCTCGGAGTAGCCCATAAAATGCTCTCCGTATCCGGATTCGGCCGCCATGTTAAGCGCATGCCGGTAAATGTCCTCGCACAATGCCCCCGGCACAGCCATCTGCTTAACGGCTTCTTGAATAAGTAAAGCTGTCTCATGAGCATGTACAAGTTTATCCGGCAGTTGACCGATACAAAATATCCGGGTCTGGTCTGCCATATAACCGTCTATAACTCCTACATAATCAATCATAACCGGCTCATTCCGGGCTATTTTTTTATAGCCTGCTCCCTGGGGATAGGACATGCTTACTCCCGGTCCGCCGGTAGCGCTTTCCATATAACTGGGTATGGCCGCATTGGCGCCAGACAATATGTGGCCATA
>JBAQLX010000511.1:0-3935 GCA_049302315.1 Desulfosporosinus sp. | reverse complement strand
ACACCATATAGGGAAGAGAGCACTCGATCATACGAAGTGGGGGACCCTCCACGCTGGAGATGTCCGAGCACCGTCACTCGCGTTTCCATCCCATATTGTTCTTCGAGTTCATTGCTTATTTTGGCGCCAATACCTCCCAACTTAATCGGGTCGAAGCGTCCCGAGACCAGTCGCTCGACCACAATTTCGCCACCCAGAGGTTTCGCGCCTTCCGCCACAACAATGATACTAAATTGCTTCCCTTGTTTTGCCCGTTGTTGGATGGCCTGCGCCACTCGATTAAGATTATACGGAATTTCCGGAATTAAGATCGCGTCTGCTCCTCCGGCGACGCCTGCATACAAGGCAATCCAGCCTGCATAACGCCCCATTACTTCGAGAACCATGACCCGGTGATGGGATTCCCCCGTGGTGTGTAGACGATCAAGCGCCTCCGTAGCTGTTTCCACCGCTGTCTGAAAGCCAAAGGTTTGATCGGTGGCCATCAAATCATTGTCAATCGTTTTGGGAATTCCGATCACATTGAGTCCCAGATTCGCAAGCTTTAGAGCAATATTTAAACTGCCGTCCCCACCGATCGCTATTAAGGCATCCACATCGTATTCCTTTAAATTTCGTATTACATCACCTGAACGGTCTTGTATTTGAACTATCCCATTTACTTCCGTTTCATAGGCAAAGGGATTGTCCCGATTTGTTGTTCCAAGAATCGTACCGCCACGTGGTAAAATACCCGAGACTTCCTTTAAGGTCAAGGGCATAAACTCTCCTTCTACCGCTCCATGATAGCCGTCCTTAATTCCAAGCACTTCCAGCCCATAATGGTACGCGCTTTTAGTAACCGCCCGAATCACCGCATTAAGCCCCGGGCAATCCCCTCCGCCGGTAAGTACTGCAAGTTTCCGCATCTATAACACCCCTTAATTAAGTTTTATTACTTTATCATTCCTTAGCTTGGTAAATGCCTCCGGTCAACCCGTCATGCTCCCATGACTACCTTCTTCTGGAAAAATTAAATTTTGCTGTTTAGACACGTAATTATAGTTTAGTGCTCTTCAAACAGTATCCCTGAGTAAGAGCTTTTATTACGCGTGAAATTTCCATTTTATAGCATCCCCACTTGAACGAAAATATAATAGTAGTTTACAATTTATACAAATAAATACTCGTTGGGTAATAGACTGAGCATCTAGAAAAGTGACTCTGCCCAAGAAAAATAGCCACAACGGAGGATGAAGTCTGTGCCGTTTGCAGTAAACCTGTTTCTAAAAGATTAAACAATATTGCTAGATCCACAACTTTTTGTAGTATCCAGAGCCGAGGAATTTTACCAGACCGAGTTCTCTGAGGAATTGTAATTGTTGGCGGACTTTTGCTTCAATGTTTTTGTTGTCCGGGTATTGTTGCTGCAGGTACTCTTTTTGGATATAAACATCCTTTAGCTCAAAAATATTTTTTGGGACTGAGTTGAGTAATCTGAATATAGCTAGTTTCCAGCCTGAAAGACTTGATTCAATTGAATCCGCTCCTCCCGAAAATATATCATCCTGTGCACTGTCGCTATCAAACAATTCCCAGAAATTGGCGGGAAATACAATGTCTTTGTGAATTGGCATGTTAGAGAGGATACTTTTTATGGTAGTTACAATTTCTGACGTTATATTACCACATAATTCATGGTTTTTAATTGTGTGATAGTCAGAGGATACTTTATTGACTAGGCCTATATCGTTTGAAAAGACTCCGTACTCGTAGTTTTTTTGTAACCCAGACTCAGTAAGATTTGCAGAAGTTATTACAACTGAATTTTCATCGAAGAGATAGATCTTTGCATGGAGATGCTGAAAATTACAGACCTGATGGTTGTTGCATAGTACCATGTTCACTGCGTCCAGATCGGAAGATCTTTTGTGGAAGTTTGCAAGGTTAAAATTGGTTACTAATTCTACGTTGACCTTAGGCCGTTTGCGCTTATAGAGTTCAGTAACTACGGAGGTTTTTATAAAGGGTGAACAAATCTTTATATTCTCCTTGGAGGAAGCTATAAGCTCGAAGAACATATCCTTCCAAGGGCTGTTGACTATGGTTATCAACTTTTCACCCCCCTCCTTGCTATTCAAATTTTCCATTTCCCCCGCCGACCCAAGCCAGAGGAAGTTTCTTGGCTTAGGAAGCACGGAGAGAGGAGTCGCGTCAATGAGCGCAGGCGATAAGGCGTTAAGAACCGCAACGGGACTTGTCCAAGGATGGACTGATGTCGCGGTGCCATGGATGGAAAGGAGCGACGCACATGCAGAGAAGCCCAGAGGTTACGCGGTTTAGCCTTAGAGACAAGCTAATAGCGACGGAACGTGTGCGAATGGGCTAAGAACTTCCTCCCACTTTCTCCTACTCGACACACAAAATATGAGAAATATTCTTTTGCATGGCCATTTTCTGGGCAGCTTCACCATCTATCGATTCGAGTGCCATTTCCACTCGTTTTCCCTGAGCCCTTAGCGCTTGGCACTGATTAATGACCTGCTTATCATTTGAGCCATAAACCAAGACATCGGCTCCCTCCACAGGGGGAAGTGGGAATTGTTCTAACAGGTTCCCGAGGTGAATAGCAAACCCAGTTGCCGGTTGTGGAACACCAAAGTCGGCGTACAACGTATCATAACGTCCTCCCTCAACCACCGGAAAACCCATTCCCAGGACATATCCTTCAAAAACAGCACCCGTATAATAGGAAAAACCGCGTAAAATGCCTAAATCCAGCGAGACATTTGCTTGAACTCCAAAATCACGCAAATACCGATAAATTCGCCTTAAACTCTCGACAGCTTCCTTGATCTCCGGTCGTTCACTCCAGAGGAAGACTTCATCCAAAATTTCTTCTCCTCCGTGCAAATGAGGTAACCTCAGTAATAGCTCCTGAACGCGTTCCGGTAGCCCGCAAAGACTTACCCAGCTTTCCACGCCAACCATGTCTTTGCGTGCTAACGCTTCTTCCAGTTTGGCTCGCATCCCCTCGTCGACCCCCGCTTCCAGCATAAGTCCTGAAAAGACTCCCATATGTCCAAGATTAAACTGATAGTTTTTCAAGTCCAAAGCCGCAATGGCTTCCACAGCGAGGGCGATCACCTCTGCATCTGCCAGTTCCTGGTCCGAACCAACAAGTTCTACGCCGACTTGGCGGAACTCTCTATGCCTAACCGGGGTATTTCGATAGACATCCGCACTGTAACACAGACGAAGCGGTAAATCCGCCCCGCGCAGGCGTGTACTGACCAGGCGCGCTATCGGCATCGTCAGTTCTGGACGCAAGGCCAGAATACGTCCTTCACGGTCAAAAAATTTGTATAATAAATTATCTTGCTCGATATCCGGTTGAACACATGCACAAAATTCAAGGGTCGGAGTCAACACTTTCTGATAAGACCACTGGCGAAAAAGCGCAAGAATATCTTTCTCCAGGCGCTCCTGCACAGCGACTTCCTCCGGTAGTAAATCGCGCATTCCCTCCGGTATGCGTTGTCCTAAATTGGTCCTTAACATAATGATTCTCCTTCTATATTGACATAATCAAGTTCCCTAATCGTTTTGCTCCTGCAAACGCTTTAATATCAGTTGATACCCATCCGCTCCAAAATTTAAACAACGCTTAACTCGGCTAATCGTCGCAGTACTCACTCCTGTCACATCCCCAATAACCGTGTAAGTATCATTCCTCTGCAGCATTTTGGCTACTTCCAGACGCTGGGCCAAAGCTCTAATTTCTGCGATTGTCGCAATATCTTCAAAGAACCGATAACACTCTTCTTTATCTTTTAGCAATAAAACTGCTTCAAATAAGGCATCCGTTAACGAATTCCGTAAACGCTCATCGCTAGGCATAGTTTTCCTCCTTGATAAGGGTTACTCTCTTCCTTTAATATATTAAAGCGTAGTTC
>JBAQLX010000510.1:0-1551 GCA_049302315.1 Desulfosporosinus sp. | reverse complement strand
TTAACGTTATGAAAAATCTTAGACTATTGGTTATGGATATCGATTTCTACTTTAACTTTTTTTCTTACTTCCTCCGTAAAACGAAAGCCATTTTGCTCAAGTTTGGTAAAGGTATTATCAATGTTATAAATTAGACCTTTCTTTGCAGCAAGGCCCAAAATGCCTACAGTGCCCATGATTTTAAGTTCGGAATTTCTGGCAATTCTCCGGGCTTTCTTCTCATCTAGTAGAAGGTAATTAGCTCCTAGCTCTTTAGCCAGAACAATTGCTTCGGCTTCCCCGTTATCAAGGTCCGGTTGAAGCATAGAAACAGCGAGAAGATTTTGCACATCTTTTGTAATTATCCAAGAGGCATTCGCAACTTCATTCACACCAGGTCTCCCGGTTCCTTCCAATACCACCTCATTATATACGGCTCTGGGTACAATAATACTGCTGAATAAGATGCGCAAAAGGTCAAATTCATTGATCCTGGATAAAGCTATAAGTGGCGTAGAGTTAGAGACGATTTTCATTTTGTAAGAACTCCTTAACTGTTGATAAATCTTCATCTAATTCACGAACATCGTAGTTAAGGGGTATATTGTGACTTGCCAAAAAGTCCAAGAAATCTTGTTTGGAAATACCTGCTATTTGGGCTGCCTTGCCCAAAGATAGACTACCATCACTATAAAAGGTGGCAGCCAGCCTACTTAGAGTCTCGGCTTTTACTAGTGTTTGCGAGATGATTCGATCTTTAAAGAATAAATCTTTGGGTAATTCAAATTCTATTTTTATGGTTTCTCCCGACATGTTTTTCTCCTCCATCGTTGGTCTAATGAACCTTGTAATATTATACCATAAATTACCTCTGATCTCAACGTACTCGATCACAATTCCTCCGGTTCCCTCCGAAATTGCTCGCCTCGCTCCGCTCTGCTCGAGGGAAGCCCTCCCGTCCGGTCAGCCTTCCCAGCCTTCCCAACGGGGTCTCCCAACGGGGTCGTACCGTGCGGAGCAGCCGTTAAGGCTGGAATCTTATGGAGTGAAAGTCTCCTATCACCAATTAGCCGATTCGGGTGATTAGCATATCCGGAACGTAGGGAGGTAACAAACTACGGTGTGCCCGGAAGTAAAAGCCACAGCGGCCTTATTACACAGAGAATATACGGTCGGAACAGTCAGGGTGGCGAGCAAACTTAGAGGTTAGAAGGATTAACGAATACTGCAGTCCCGAAATGACCCCCCCTCAGAAACTGTCGAGGGATAACATGCTAAGCGTCGACCCATTGTGCGGTTGGGGAAGACCGAAGTTCTGTGGGAAGAAACGGCTAAGGGCACCACAGAAGCAGCCGGGATACGGGTTCTGACATCTAAGGAAAGATTTCAGAGATAACAACGGGAAGGTCCTATTTCCAGATGGGATGGCAACAACCATCAAAGACCTGCCTTATAGGGGACAACCGAAGAAGGTGGGAGGATTTAGGATTGGCGCATGAGGTCGTAGTAGCGACGAGAGAAGGGTAACGCCTTCTTAAGTACAAGGAATTGTACTTTCAACAAGGTAACACC
>JBAQLX010000509.1:0-2097 GCA_049302315.1 Desulfosporosinus sp. | reverse complement strand
CGTCGTTTTGAAGCCGTAAGGCTGCAAAAGAATGGCTGGTACGAGCCGTGTAAGTCGAGAGGCTTACGCACGGTTCTGTAGGAGGCTGGTGGTGAAAGTCCTCCGGCCTACCTGGCGAGAAGGGACCGCTGGCCATGGCGGCAGCGCACACGTCCGCTGGCCAGCGGCTGTCTGTTTGCTAGGAACCCCTTTACTTGTATGCAACACTTGAGCCCTAGTTTGGCACGATGATCGCATGGCTGAGGACGTGTCTCGCGTCCCTCTAATTGAAAAAGGTAGCTAATTGGTGTATAATAATAGGGTTGAAGGCATTTTTTGGGAGGAAACAGCTTTGCTAGAAAATACAGATATACCTTATCAAGATCCTAATGACAGTTATAATGCAGGGCAAATTGAAGTTCTTGAAGGACTGGAAGCTGTTCGTAGACGTCCCGGTATGTATATTGGCACGACGAGCAGCCGCGGTCTCCATCATCTTGTTTATGAGGTCGTTGATAACAGCATTGACGAAGCGTTAGCTGGTTTTTGCGATTTAATTGATGTATTTATTCATGCAGACAATAGCATTACTGTCATAGATAATGGACGGGGAATTCCAGTAGATATACATCCTAAAACTGGTAAACCCGCTGTCGAGGTAGCCCTGACGGTATTACATGCCGGCGGAAAATTTGGCGGGAGTGAGAGTGCTTACAAAGTGTCGGGTGGTCTACATGGAGTAGGCTTAAGTGTCGTAAATGCTTTGTCAAAATGGTTAATTGTCGAGGTCTCCAAAGGAGGCTATGTTTACCATCAGGAATATTCCCAAGGAAAACCTACCACAGAGCTAGTAAATATAGGGACAACTGAGAAAAATGGAACAAAAATATCCTTTATCCCTGATCTGGAGATTTTTGAAGAGACCGTTTTTGACTGTGATATTCTGGCACATCGTCTCAGAGAACTGTCATTTTTAAATAAAAGTGTGAAAATTAATTTGACGGATGAGCGAACAAACGTTAAAGAAACGTTTTTACATACGGGTGGTATTCAGGATTTTGTGATTTATCTCAACAAAAGCAAAGATTGTTTACATTCCCAGCCAATATTTATTGAAACGACCAGAGATCAGGTCCAAGTTGAAGTCTGTATTCAGTACAATGACAGCTATGCCGAAAATTTGTTTTCCTATGCCAATAATATTAATACCCAAGAAGGGGGAACTCATGAGGCAGGTTTTAAGTCGGCTTTAACGCGGGTAGTGAATGATTATGCCCGTAAAAGTAATATACTCAAAGCTGCTGATTCCAATTTGTCAGGTGATGACATCCGGGAAGGATTGACAGCCGTAATTTCGGTTAAAGTGCCTGAACCACAGTTTGAAGGGCAAACGAAAACTAAACTTGGAAACAGTGAAATCAGGGGCATCGTGGACTCTGCCACAGGGGAAGGATTAAGTACTTTTCTGGAAGAAAATCCAGCGATTGCCAGAAAATTTATTGATAAGTCTGTTCAAGCAGCCCGAGCTAGAGATGCTGCCCGTAAAGCTCGGGAGTTGACTCGCCGGAAGAGTGCTTTAGAGGGAACATCCCTGCCGGGAAAACTAGCGGATTGTTCCTGGAAGGAACCGGAACGGTGTGAAATGTACCTAGTTGAGGGAGATAGTGCAGGCGGTTCTGCCAAACAGGGCAGGGATCGACGTTTCCAAGCAATTTTGCCCTTACGTGGGAAAGTTATCAATGTGGAAAAGGCCAGACCTGATAAAATACTGGCAAATGCAGAAATTAGAGCCATGATTACCGCAATGGGAACTGGTTTTTTTGATGAATTTGATATTAGCAAGGCGCGTTATCATAAGTTAATTATTATGACAGACGCAGATGTGGACGGCGCTCATATTCGGACACTTTTATTGACTTTTTTCTATCGCTACATGAGGCCTTTAATTGAAAATCATTTTGTATATATCGCCCAACCTCCTCTCTTTAAGGTTAAGAAGGGGAGAGACGTTCAATATGCTTATACGGATAAAGAACTCACCAAAATCCTGGATAAAATAGGTAGAGAAAAAGTTGAACTTCAGCGCTATAAAGGCTTGGGAGAAATGAATCCGGAACA
>JBAQLX010000508.1:0-1661 GCA_049302315.1 Desulfosporosinus sp. | reverse complement strand
GAATAGGGAATAAAGTTTGTATGATTTTTCAAATAGGTCCATGGCCTCTTTTTTGTTGCCTTTTTTGAGCTCTTTTGTGCCGACCTCCATTACTCTCATTGAGGAGGAGAGTAGGTGTTTACTGATGCACCAAACCTCGCCTTCGGGATCTTTGACAATCCCTTTCATCAAACCTGTTCTCATCAAACGGACCTCATTTAAAAGATCCAGATAATTCTTGTTTTTGGTTTTTTGAAGGGTGAAGAACAAATGCTCTTCGATGGCAATTAAATTCATTATCCCGATTGAAAGGTCCTCGCCTGAGGAAAGATCGACGTTTTTGTCAATTTTGATTTTTTCGACCTGTTTAACCAGATCTTTGTAGGTTTTAATAGCCATTTATTTAGTAATTAGGAACATCACCACACTTGCTAGTATGTGGTGACCAGGAACATCACCACACTTGCTAGTATAAGCGAAAATACGGGAAAAACAACTTTTTGGAATTTGAATAACTGCTTGCCGCGGAGCTTTCTTTCTTTTTTGTCCGCCCAGGCCCCGATCAAAAAAACTACCGAACCAACTGTCGTACCGAGAATTATTTTATCTATCCCTAAAAGGGTGTTATCGGCAATTCCGATTGAACCGGCATATTTAAGGGGTACAAGAACTAAAAGGTACATGAGAACTATGATGGGGTAGGTAAATCTTTTAATTTTAAGTTTGGGCCACTTTTTTTCTATCCAATCAATTGTTATGTAAGAAAAAGACAAAATAAATGCACCTATCCAGATGGAGGTTAGGGCGTCATCAATTCCCAGGAGTCTTGAGATTCCTAGGCCTGCAATTACGGTTACTGTGCATACTGGACACATATGGTTATTTGATACTGTACCCTGATTTATTAACTACTTCAACAATCTTTTTTGAATCATGTTCTCCTTCGACATCCAACGTGCCGTTGGCGTAGGAGCACTTGGCTTTAATTCCAATATCCTCAAGATCAAGCTCTATCATTGTGGCGCAGCTGGCGCAGTGCATACCCTCAACTTTATATGTTTTTTTCATCATCGTTATGATCAGCTTTGCTTATTTGACTACGTTAAACGATCCTGAATACATTCCCATACTACAAGTATATGTTAGCAGACCAACTCTAGTTGGTGTAAATTCGATTGTCGTGGTACCTGTCTCCGGTAATATCTTGGTAATGTTTAGCGTTGGAATTGTAAAAGCTCTGACACATCCTCTTGTGCCGTTGGTCGTCAGTTTGAGGGTTACCGGAACACCGACTTTTAAAGTATTCACATCGGCTTTGTAACCACCATCTAATACCTGAATATTAACTTTGTTTCCGAGAAGGTCGTTATCACCAGAATCGGCTACAACTTTCCAATAATTTTGGAAAGTGTGTACACTGCCTCTTAAAATTTGGCCACTATTTATAGACATTACCCCCAATATTAAAACAAACAAGGAAGCAACTATGGCAAATGCCTTGTTTTTTAGAAGACTGGTTGCGGCCAGGCCTATTAAAAAGAATACAGGGCTTGTTCCAAGTATAAAGAAAAACATCGTTAATCCTCCCAGAAAAGCCGATCCTGATGATATTGCTAAAAGCATCATGGCTTGGGTTACTCCGCAGGGGATAAGTACCGTCAGGAAACCCAAAAGGGCCGGGG
>JBAQLX010000507.1:0-3109 GCA_049302315.1 Desulfosporosinus sp. | reverse complement strand
ATCGATGGAGTGGTCAGTTATTTACAAAAGATCAACAAGATGGCTATAATTCAAGGCAATATGATTTGACCAGTATTTGTGACCGTGTTGGTACAGGTGATAGTTTTGCTGCAGGTATTATCTTTGGATTAAATTTCCTTAATGATTATCAAAAGACGATTGACTTTGCTGTTGCTTTAAGTGCATTAAACCATACTACTATAGGTGAATTTTCATATTTTACTATAAATGATGTGGAAAAAATGATCAGTACCAATGGCAGCGGATGTATTCTTAGATAGATAAGAGGAAATTCTTAGAATTTTCAACAGGAGATGTATCAATATGAATCGCGCTGTAATAACAGGGGCTACAGGGATGCTGGGGATTGCTTTATTAAAACAACTTATTAAACAGAATATTGAGGTTCTTGCTGTTGTTAACCCCAATTCCCCGCGGAAAAGCAAAGTACCCATCAGCAGACTTATATCGATTGAAGAATGTGAACTTTCCCAATTACCGAGTTTAGCAGAACGTATTTCCAGTGAATATGATACATTTTATCATTTTGCATGGATGGGAACTTTCGGTGATAGCCGAAACGATGTTTATCTGCAAAATTTAAATGTAAAATATACCTTCGATGCAGTTCAACTGGCTTCAATGATTGGGTGTAACATGTTTGTTGGTGCAGGTTCACAGGCAGAATATGGCAGAGTTTCATGTAAGCTTTCACCCGATACCTCTGCGAATCCTGATAGCGGTTATGGAATTGCAAAATATGCGGCAGGGAAACTCAGTGCTATTTATGCGCAGAAGTTAGGAATAAAACATGTTTGGGCAAGGGTTTTAAGTGTTTATGGTCCACATGATTGGGGAAAAACAATGGTCATGTCAAGTATTCTAAAGCTCCTGTCTAAGCAGAGACCTCAATATACTAAGGCTGAACAAATATGGGATTACTTATATTGTGATGATGCAGCTAGGGCTTTTTATCTTATAGGAGAAAAGGGTAGAAATGGCGCGGTCTATTGTTTAGGCAGCGGACAAGCACAACCCCTGTCCAACTTTATTACTGAAATGCGTAATGAAATTGATCCATTTCTTGAATTAGGTTTAGGAGAGCTAGAATATTCGCCAAATCAAGTAATGTATTTATCGGCAGATATTTCCAGTTTAACCAATGATACTGGGTTTCTTCCACGGATTTCCTTTAAGGAAGGAATTAGAAAGACAATTAAATGGTGTAAAGAGGAAATTAACAGCGATAATAAATATGATGAAATAAAGGGAAAGTTATGAGAAGTATAAGTGTGCTTGTTCCGTGTTGGAATGAACAGGAGAATGTAATTCTATTAACGGAAGCAATCATAAACGAATTTCAAAACAATTTGCCACAATATGATTATGAGATTATCTTTATCGATAATTGCTCGCAAGATACAACAAGAGAAAAGCTTATTAGTCTATGTGTTCAAAATAAAAAGATTAAAGCAATTTTTAATTCTAAAAATTTTGGACAGTTCAATTCTCCCGATTATGGTCTTTGTCAAACAACTGGAGACTGTACGATTTTACTTGCTGCAGATTTTCAAGATCCCGTGGAGATGATTCCCAAATTTGT
The DNA here is from genome assembly GCA_049302315.1 of Desulfosporosinus sp. Lineage (GTDB taxonomy): Bacteria > Bacillota > Desulfitobacteriia > Desulfitobacteriales > Desulfitobacteriaceae > Desulfosporosinus. The sequence continues at coordinate 1,506 of JBAQLX010000507.1, read as the reverse complement.
TGCTGAATGGGAGCAAGGGTTTAAACTAGTATGTGCTATCAAGAAAACCAGTAAAGAAAATAAGCTAATGTACTTTTTGCGCTCCTGTTACTATAAAACTATTAAAAGAATGTCTGATGTGGAACAGATAGAGCATTTTACTGGGTTTGGTTTATACGATAAAAGCTTTATTCAGGTGTTAAGAGATTTGGATGATCCTATGCCATTTCTGCGCGGTATTGTGGCGGAACTTGGGTCGGAACGTAAAGATATCCCGTATGAACAGGCAAAACGCCGCGCGGGTAAAACAAGTAATAACTGGTATCGCCTGTATGATGCGGCTATGCTCAGCTTTACCTCGTACACTAAAATTGGCCTAAGATTAGCGACTATTATCGGATTTATTGCCTCCGGAATTAGTATGCTTGTTGCGCTTGCCTATCTAGTGATGAAGCTAATCTATTGGGACAGGTTTTTAGCCGGCACTGCACCGATAATCATAGGCGTATTTTTCATGGGTTCGATCCAGTTATTTTTCATTGGACTAGTAGGTGAATACATAATGAATATTAATAACAGGATTATGAACCGTCCTTTAGTGATTGAAGAAAAACGAATTAATTTTGGCTTAAAGAAATTGATACCTGAGGGACAAGATGACTAAGAATGTAAAAAAAGTTGTAAACATGAAAAATGCAGAATACCAACCAAAAATCGCCATAGTTCACGAGTGGCTAACCAACATGGGCGGTTCGGAACAAGTGGTGAGTGTCCTTCTTGAGCTTTTTCCTAATGCCCCTGTCTATACATCTTTATTTGAACCTACTAACTTGATATCTAGTCTGGCTGAGGCGGATGTTCGTCCGTCCTTCTTACAATGTTTACCTAAATTTTTGCGCAAACATCAGAACTTGTTGCCCTTAATGCCTTATGCTTTTGAACAATTTGACTTGAGTGAATATGATTTGATCCTCAGTAGTTCATCGTCTTGTGCGAAAGGGGTAATAACTGGGACTAAGACGATGCATGTCTGCTACTGTTATACACCGATGCGTTATGCTTGGGATTCTTATCATTTGTATATGAAATCCTTAGATGGTCTAAAGCGATGGCTGGCAGTTTGGTTAATGCATAGGATTCGTTTGTGGGATCGGCTAAGTGCGGATAGGGTTGATCATTTTATAGCCATTTCGCATGCTGTACAAGAGCGGATACAAAAGCATTATAGGCGGGAATCGCGTGTGGTCTTTCCACCCGTGGATATCGATCGGTTTACATCTACTTGTGTAAGGGAAGAGTTTTATCTGGTTGTCGCTAGATTAGTTAGGTATAAAAGGGTTGACTTAGCGATCGAGGCTTGTAATCGTTTAGGGTGTAACCTAGTTGTGATTGGTGATGGTGTGGAGCAAAAATGCTTAAAGACCATGGATTGCGGTAAAGGGGAAACTATTAAGTTTATGGGTCGCCAGAGTGACCAGGTCGTTGCGGATTATTTAGCCCGTGCTCGGGCCTTCCTGTTTCCTGGAG
>JBAQLX010000506.1:0-15206 GCA_049302315.1 Desulfosporosinus sp. | reverse complement strand
TACAATGAAGTTCCGCCCAGAGTTGAATACACGCTGACTGACAAGGGCAAAAGCATTATCCCACCCTTGAAGAAGTTGGCTGAATGGAGCGTAGGCCATATGCAGGAGGATAAGACATGTGCTGCTTTCTGCGATACATGTCAATCGACGAAATAATAGTCTTGTTTGGTAAATGTGTCACGGGACGTTTCTTTTGATAAAAATGGAGTGAATTTACAGAGTCCCGGATCGCTGCATCAACCCCCTGCATATATTACGAAAAATTTCAAAAGAAATTGATTTTAGATTTGGGAATAGAATTCTTGAAGAAAGTTATTGCAAACATTTACACTTTCCGCAAATACTCTCTATACCCCCGTACCCCTATTTTTCGCGCATTTGTGCGATCCCCCGGGGGGCGGAATTATGTTCTCTTGGTTAAAAATAGCTGTCAACTCAACCCTATCAACTTTTATGTTGTTGATATGTTACCACAAACTATAAAAATAAGGGTTTCCTGACATTGGCACCTCCAGCGCTACAGCCGCGAGAATAGTCCAATGCTTGGAAACCCTTTATTTACAGGCACTTTCGGCTCTATTCTTTTTCCACCCTTGACATCAAGACGACACTCCCCACATGCAGATTCCGTGGGGCGCCCTACACTACTTCATCTTCTCCAATCGCTCGTATAAATCCGTTCTTCTCCCCCGGTTCCAAGAACCGGAGATCTTTTCCGACAGCTCGGGGGGTAGAGGCAGGGACTTCAAACTATTTTCCTGATATAGCTGATGAATCTTTTTCGAGCAGCTTTCACACAAATAACAGTCTCCGCCCCAGGCGAAGCAACTGCGCATTTTTTGATAAATATCCTCGAATCTATCCGCCGCGATATTCCCAAAGGATATGTTCAGGAACTCACAGGGTTGCAAATCCCCCTTGGCATTGATATAAAATCGGTCTGTGCCACCGACCGCACAACCGAAAACAGCTTTATCTTCTTCCATAATCTGAGCTGAGATTGCGGGATACCCAGAGAACTCTTTCTGCAAATTGTATTGGTTTACCTTGGCCATAATGTAAGCAAGGTCCTCCGAGGTGAACTCAATATCCCCTTTTTCCAGCCACCCTCCCGCTGGTTTGGGCTTAATTATCTGGATCAAACAAGCCTTGAAGTCCTTTACTGCCTCCATAATTCTTTCAAAAGTACCATTATAAAAGTCTTCTCGCATCAGACAGGTATTAAAAGCTGCGGCCAAGCCTGCTGCGTGGCACATCTTAACCCCGGTCTCCATAGTATTCCAGGCAGATGTAGTACCCATAAATCGGTTGAAAGCAGCGGCATCGGGGCTGTGCAGGGAAAACATAATGGCTGTCACATTCATTTCTTTAAGTTCCGCTAGCCTTTCCGTAGTCATCCCAGCGCCCGTGGAATTTATCCAGATTTCCGACCTGGCATCAATGACTGAACAAAGCCTCTTCAAGCGATCATAGACTAAAAATGGCTCTCCACCCTCAATATTAATAAAAGCAATCCCCATCTCCCGCAGCTTTCTGACGATCCTGAGCAGAGTCTCTATCTCAACATCCTTGCCCTTATCAAGTTTCTGATAACAGTAATTGCAATTATAGGGGCAGGCGGACGTAATCGATAACAAGACCGCAGTACAGGGCATTTTTTCTGAGTTTGCCATTCAATCCGGAGTCGATTGTCCGGTAATAGGGGTTATGGCCCACAACCTCGGCAAGGCTCTCATCCAAGCTAAACCGGCGATAGAAATCTCTCAGAACCATATTATTCTCCTGGTTAACCCCCTAGCTTCCAGTTTTTCAACAATATCATTGACGGTAACTACATCGAGAAAATCATCTTCATCAATCGTTATCGAAAATTCATCCTCCAGGTCCCCAATAATCATCAGGAAGTCTATGGAATCCACATTCAAGTCTTCACGCAAACGGCTCTCCGGGGTTATTTTCTTAGAAGTTTTATTACTGATTACATGCTTTAAGGTTAAAATTACTCGATCTTTCATTTTAAGTTCACGCCTTTCTTCTACAAATCAAATATCATCTTCTGTAACACCGTGTGGGTTGGTCGCGTTTTCTAAACACCTCCTCATTCCTTCTCCCTTCCGGAAACCACCGACACTAATGATAGAAATGCCCGTTAATCCATCTGCAGCAAATCTCCCTTTATGCTTGAGGATCAGTGTGCAGGTCAAATAAGAATCCGACAAACATATAAGAAACTATGAAAAGGAGCATCGCCAGTTCGGTATTGAATAAAGCGATGAGAGTCGCCTGGCCGCAGATACAAGCCCGAAAATTAGCCACCGGAGAATAATAGGTTCTCTCGCCCCGGGCACCACTTCATCAAACCCCACAATCTTCGGAAAGCTCCTGCAGTCTCTTTTGGATATATTCATAATCAAAGGAAGAACAAATTCTTCTGTCCTGATCATCTAGAATCCGATAGTGTTCGGAAATTATATTCTGCTGAATTCTAAATTCATCAGTTGACTTAATATTTATCCACCATACTTTTCCGCCCAGAGTTTTTTCGTTACTTTCATATTCGGTAAAGGCTAAAGAAAGTATAATATCTTGAGGATCCCCTCCAAAGGTCATCTCCAGGACTTCACTATTCCTAAAAACAGTACACAAGGATACGGCGCCTGCCCAGCCAAGGGTAGAGCGGCCTTTTTCAATCTGAACCAGAGTCTTCTTGGATATACCCAGTATTTCAGCCATTTTATCCTGAGTATAGTCACTTTCAATGCGGATGAGTTTTAATTCCATGTGGTCAACTCCGGGCAAAATAACTATACACCTTTACGCTACGTCAAGGTAAATAGGTATTATTTCACGATTTGTCCATCTCCATAAACCAGATACTTAATCGTGGTTAATTCCTTTAGCCCCATTGGCCCGCGGGCATGCAACTTTTGCGTACTAATCCCGATTTCCGCGCCAAAGCCAAAACGACCTCCGTCCGTAAAACGAGTTGAGGCATTGACATAAACAGCGGCAGCATCAATTTCCCTGAGAAAGCGTTGGGCTCTTGTATAATTTTCGGTGATGATAGTTTCAGAATGCTTCGTACTGTATTGATAAATGTGATCCAGCGCCCCATCAAGGTCGGACACGACTTTGACACTTAAAATAAGGTCCAGATGTTCCGCCACCCAGTCCTCCTCAACTGCCGGAACGGCATAAGGTAAGATTGCGCACGTTTTTGGGCATCCTCTTATTTCGACCTGATGTCTCTTGAGCTCTTCCCCGATCAAGGGAAGATAGTCTTCAGCGATCGCTTCATCGACGAGCAGAGTTTCCAGGGCATTACAGACTCCGGGGTTTTGCGTCTTCGCATTAACAATGATAGGAATGGCCTTTTCATAATCAGCATCTCGGTCAACAAAGGCATGGCACATGCCAGTCCCGGTTTCAATCACCGGTACAGTGGCATTTTGCACCACGGTCTGGATCAGCCCAGCTCCCCCTCGTGGGATAATGACATCCACATAATCATTCAAACGCAGCAGTTCTTGGACCCATTCCCGACCGGTCTCTGTAATCAGTTGGATACATCCTGACGGCAAGCCACTCTCTTCAGCGGCTGCCGCAATCACGCCGGCGAGAACTTTATTACTCTCCAAGGCCTCAGATCCGCCCCTCAGGATCACTACATTGCCGGATTTTAAACACAGGGCCGCCGCATCGACGGTCACATTGGGACGAGCTTCATAAATCATCGCCACCACCCCCAGCGGTACACGCGTCTGCTGAATACGCAGTCCATTCGGGCGCGTCCACACTTCCCCTTCTCCCACGGGATCCCGTAAGGCAACCACTTCTTTCAGGGATTGACTGATTTGCGCAATGCTCACTGATGTTAGGCTTAAACGATGGACAAGACTTTTCTTGAGTCCTTTCTCTTTTGCGGCTTGGACATCCAGGCTATTAGCCTTAAGGATCTCTTGCTCATTTTTCAAAAGGGCCTCCGCCATAGCCAGTAAGGCGTTGTTTTTTGACTCAGTACTGGCAAAAGCCAACTGACGAGCCGCTTGCTTGGCTCTGTTACCAATTTCGAGTAATTCAGGGTGAACCACCACAATTCCCTCCCTATCTTTCATTTTACTTTAGTAAACTAGAGTGTCATGCATATCACCTTATTTTCATGCATATCACCTTATTTTTCAGAAATATATGGTTCATAGTCAATTAGGTTTTTAAGGATCGGCTTAAGCCCACACACGCTGCAATTTGTCCGGGCTGCGACCTCTACTTTCCTGAATTCCATATCCAAGGCACCAAATACCAATAATTTTCCCGTTAAGAGTTCTCCTATACCAAGAAGATATTTGATAACCTCAGTTGCCTGAATACTACCGATGATCCCTGGTAAAACACCTAGAACGCCTTTCTTTTCACTAGCAGGAGACGCTTTGACCGGTGGGGGATTTAAAAAAACGCACCGGTAACAAGGACCTTTGCTCGGAACATAAGTCATCGTCTGCCCATAAAACTCACTAATTCCCCCATGGGAAAAGGGCTTTTGCAAGAGCACGCAGGCATCGTTAATCAGAAATTTTGCTGAGAAATTATCCGTCGCCTCAATCACAAAATCATAGTCCCTATCCTTAATGACGTCCGTTATATTGGCTGAACTAACCCCGTCTTCATAAGTAACAACCTCGACATCAGGATTCAGATTATTAATTGTTTCTTTTCCCGATCTGACTTTAAGCCTGCCAACATCTTTATGAGTGTGAAGAATCTGTCTTTGTAGATTAGATAGTTCAACAATATCCGGATCAACAAGTCCGATCGTTCCTATGCCCACAGCCGCAAGATACAGGGCCACCGGTGAACCAAGCCCTCCCGCTCCTATAACAAGAACTTTAGCCTCCAGAAGTTTTAGTTGTCCTTTAGTTCCTACCTCTTTTAAGATAATGTTTCGCGCATACCTTTCGAGTTGCTCATTAGTTAATGTCATGCTTCTGCTTCCCCCTTGGTTTCCAAATACTAAACCAATTACTCATTTTAGTACTTTCACTTTGCCGACCATGAGTAGATCATCACCCCCCAAAAGAAAAGAATAATACCGTTCCACGGGACTATTGATGTTTTCCTTAAGGTTGAGCTTATGTTCCGCTTTTGTGACTTTTGTTTCCCTCGCCACTACATTCCGGACAAACGAAACCATCCTGGTCTGGAACTAAGCTGATCGTCTGCCGTCCACAGCGCTCACAGACCGGTGTCTCGATCTCGTTCGACAGTGGATTATAGAGCACAGTGAAAGTGCGAACCTGATCCTTGTGCGCTAATTCCAGTTTTACCCACAGACAAGGAATAAAATAAGCCACAACGTGGTCAAGGCGAAGGTCAACTTCCACACCATAACGTTCAGCTGCGTCCTTTTCCCGCCGTTCACGATCCGTTGACGTTGCCGACAGTTGCTGCTCCAGGCGAGCCCTTTTTTTCAGATCCTCTGTCCCCGTCAATTTCTTTTGGATCTCCGCCGCCAATTCGCCGTAGTAACCGGCAATTTTGGCTAATTCTTTCTGTTTCTGCCATACCCCTTGCGTCATTATTTTTTCCGCCCATATCTGCGTCACTTGCTCCGCGTTCCGGCAAGCTGTCTGATAAAGACCCTGAAGCGGCAATATCCTGGCCCTGGGGAGGGAATACTCGCGTACCTCGGCAGGTATGTTTTTTTGCCAGGATTCAAGAAAATTCATCTGGACTTGGCCGTTACTGCCATTTACCACGACGGTCACAACCTCTTCACTCTTTTCATGGGAGCGAAACGCGCAACGAAAATTAAACCCATAAAAAACACATTCCTCCACCAAATGCATGCTGACTTTTGGTGAACGACACCGCCGAAAATCCAGCTTGGCAAGAACTTTTTGCTCAAAATTACGGGGCAGTCCCGGTATAAGCCCCGACCAATAATTTACGGTATAGCGACCGTAACTTTGGAGGACAGATTCCACCGTTTTATCCAGAAAAGAGTTGCCATGAGTGATAAACAAACTCCCCTCTGTTTCCTCCGCCACCTCATAATCAAAGGCCAAGAGCAGCTGTTCCTCCCCAAAAAACTCGCTCAAATCGTCCGGGAGCAAAACCCTTAACGTTGCATAGCTCTCTTGTTCCGCTAGCGCTCCGGCCCGATGCAAATAATCCAGGACAAACTTTTGCAGGTCTGGTGTTTCCTTAAAAAGCACGGCTCACTCCCCCTCTTCCGGAGCCAATTCACCCAAGAGACGATCATCCAGTTCTTTTACCGCTAAGTAATGTTCCCGGGCAACCACCAGTCGGTCCCCCAGTTCTTCCAGCTCAGCCTTCAACGCTTCATCGTCGTCCGATCTAGCCCAAATGTCCATGATTAAATCTTCAAAGTCTCGTTTTTCTGTCAAATCTCCCAAGATCATATCCAGTTCGCCGACTACCAACTGAAACATGTTGATCTTGGCATCCAGAATTTCTAAAATATGCGCTTCAATCGTATCCATTGCGGAGAAATTGTAAATATGGACATCCTTTTCCTGACCTATGCGATGAATACGTCCAATCCGCTGTTCAATGCGCATGGGATTCCAAGGCAAATCATAATTAATTATATTATTAGCAAACTGAAGATTTCGTCCTTCACTGCCTGTTTCTGTGGAAACCAGGATATCCGCTTCTTCGGCAAACAAGTGAACCTGGTTTTCTTTCTCCTGCCGACGTAAACCACTGTGTAGTTCCGCCACTGTTAAACCTGCTGCGCGCAGGGCAAGGACCAGATAACGCTGGGTTTCCGTAAACCCGGTAAATATAATAACTTTACCCTGGATTCCCGGCAACAGTTTGAGCAATGCTTCAACTTTAGCCCGCCGCGGTATGTTCCCGGCTTGTCGGGCCAGGGCCGCTAAAACCCCTCGAAAACTATCTGGATAATCCTGATTGGCTGCCATCTTATTCAAAGTCGGCAGTACGGCCTCAATACTGCTGCCCGCTTCCCGCTGCAATATTTTCAGTACAAAAGCATGGACTCCTCCCTGAACCTTGTCCACTCCCGCTCGATAATACCCTCGCACAAAAACCGTAAGCCGTTGGTAAAAGACCTTTTCCTCAGGTGTCAGTTCGATGCGAATCATATCCGCACTCCGTCTCCCGGCAATGGCGCCGGTCTCACTACGCCGATTACGGACCATGACTTCCCTAATCAGTTTTTTCAGGGTTTCCGTATTCTTGGGTTTTAAGGGATCCCCACGCGTGATGTATTTACGTTTAAACGAAGCGGCTGTCTCTAATTGACCAGGGAATAGTAAAGTGATCAGATTAAATAACTCCTCCAAATCATTTTCTACGGGGGTGGCGGTGAGGAGCAAGATATATTTCTTCTTCAGCTGACTTACCAGCTGATAGGCTTGGGAGCGCTGCTTTTTCAGATGATGCGCCTCATCAACAATCACAAGATCATAAGCGACAGCCAATACTTGCTCTTGCTTACTTTCCCTTTTAGCTGTGTCAATGGAGGCAATAATGCGCGGGAATGCTGCCCAGGGATCTGGGTGTGCTTTAAACTCCACACTGTCATAAACGGCAAAATCGAGATTAAACTTAGTGCGCATTTCCTCCTGCCACTGTTCGACGAGCGAGGGTGGCGACAAGACGAGAACCCGGCGCACGAGGCCCCGCAAAATGTATTCCAGGGTGATCAGCCCAGCCTCTACGGTTTTCCCCATACCTACTTCATCACACAACAAAGCTCGTCCCCGTAAATTCATCAAGACATAGCGTACCGTCCTGAGCTGATAATCAAGCGGCTGAAGATGGCGAGCAGCCTGCAAAGACAGCAATGTCTCAAAACCAGGGCTTACGGATAACTGCAAGGCCTGCTGCCGCAGATAAAAATCTGAAGTCTGAGAATAATGCCCAGCCATAATACTCTCAAGAACTTGCCCATCCTCCATAGTATGGTAAACAAAGTTTACCAAAGAGGGTTTTACTGGAGGTGTGAGAGCCCTCTCCGGTTGAGTTACCGAAGTACCAGGCAGATCAACCGGTATGCTGACCAACTTGATTGGTTTGTTAACTTTGGCTGCTGAGGTACTTTTGGTGAGGACCCCTTCTCTGTTCTTTCCCTTGAGCACGCCTTTCGTTTGGACCTTTACCCGGTCTTTCCCTTTAAACGCACTCTTGTTTTGGATCTCTTTCCCATCTTTTTTTCTCCAGGTGTGCTTGGTGGTCTGGTTCTTTTCCCGAACTTGGCGCCTTTCAGTAGTTTCTATTGTCTTTTTCGGTTTTTCAATTGGCTTCTCTGTCGGCTTCTCTGTCGGCTTCTCTGTCGGCTTCTTCCTAATTTTTCCCTTTAGCTTTTCTATAGTATGATCAGAATCGATTTTCCCCTGCGGACTGATCGGTTCCTGGGTATCCTGCCCTTCAGCCGAAAATTCCAAGGATAACTGGGTTCCAGTTTGCTCAAGATTTTGTTCGAGAACTTCCCGGAAGGGAATAACCCTGAAATAATTGTCTCCCAGATGAGACAACTCCAGCCGTAAATAACCTTGTGCTTCTATAAAATCAACAAGATCCGCCCCTTTTAAGAAGGTAACTTGTTTATTCACTTTAGCCAAGATCCAACCGCCTGTTTGATCAAGTAAGACGACCGTCTCTTTAGCAAACGGGTTAAAAATAACTTTCAGATTGCCTGAAAGAGGCAGACCATTTAAAACTCTTAAGGCGGATGGTATTTCAAAAACTACCTTGTTTATTAGATCCGGCATTTGTCTTTTCCGCTCCCCTTTATAGCTTACTTAATCCTATCCTCTTGATTTCTTTCCAAATATACAATAAATCGGCTTGCCATGGGATACAGCGTCATGGCATATATTACAGGAGATACATTTTGCCTTTTTATGCTCATTTATTTTCCAATCTTCGATAAGGCGAGGTTCACAAATCAGCGGACGGCTTAGTGCTACGAAGTCCGCCTCTTTATTTTGCACAATCTCCTTCATAAGCGCCAGGGTTCTTAAACCACCAACCATTATTATGGGAATATCTATTTGGCCTTTGATTTCTCGGCACAAATCCCGAAAGTATGCCTCTCTGTCAAGGGAATTAATATTAGCTCTAAGTTCAGTCTCTTCAAAATATTTTCCCCGTAAACCTTGGCTGATTTCCAAAGCGTCAAAACCAATGTTAGCTAATAATTCGGCAGCTTGTTTTCCCTCATTGAACTCCAGCCCACCCCTAAAACCATCCTGGACTCCTATTTTAATTAGTATGGGATAGTCTGCGCCAGCTTTTTTCCTGATGTCTTTATATATTTCAGAATGAAGTCGCAGACGATTTCCTAGCCTCCCACCCCATTGATCTTGTCTGCGGTTTGTATACGGGGAAAGAAATTGACTCAATAGATAACCATGAGCGCCATGAATTTGTACTGCATCAAACCCAGCTTCCTTTGCCCTGCTTGCTCCATCACCAAAGGCCTGAATGACTTCCCAAATATCACTTTCTGTCATTGCTCGATATTCACCTGAGTAATAGGGATCATTTTCAATAATGGATGGCGCTAAGGGGAGTAAATTCATATTCTTAACATTTTTAGCTTCTTTTCCGCCATGAAATAGTTGTACAGCAATTTTGGCGCCCCGCTCATGAACTGCATTTATAATTTTTTTAAAACCAGCAATATATTCATCCCCCGCAAGGGAGTTCTGAAACCGTGATACTTGACCATTATGATGAACGTAGGTTATGCCAAAGATGATTAAACCTACTCCCCCCTCTGCAAGATCTGAAATATACTTAATTTGGGCATCAGAAACCTGACCGTTTACATCAGCAAGCCTGTCGTATGTAGCTGACCTTACAAATCGGTTCCTTATCTCTAAATTTTTAATGTGAACAGGTTCAAATATCTTATTCATAGAGTGTATCTCCTATCTTTTCTTGAAGCTATCCTGAATACATCATATTTTCTGTGGACATCTTCGAATTTTTTTCCCGAATCGGGGAAACATATCTTTAGCCAAATAATGCAAAGGAGATTGATTAAATATGGACCGAGTCAAGGGCAAAATAATGAGCAAAGACGCTTTTCTCCAAAATATCCCTTACGCTAAAGAACCCTATGAAGGAATTCTGGTCAGCGCAGATACCCAGAATAATCAATATAAGATTGCGGTACAGTTAAGTGAAAATCAAGTGTTGGTAGTAGATCAAGTAAGGGATAGTGAAGTTAAAGAAAGATTACTTGAATGGATACCGCGTGTCAATGATATTCAGATCCAATATGGTGTTAATAATGATCCTGAAAACTATTCAAACTAATAATAGCAGAACCAACGCCCTCCTGCGATTGGATCAACGTGGAGGGTTATTATTCTTCTTATCCTAATTCAAAGCGCAAAGCGAAGCAAGCAGCCACATAACTAACCCGGCAACAGCTGCCTCCGCTGATTTATATATTAACGAAAAACTACCTATATCAAATCAACATAGGTAGTTTTTCAATCTAAAACCCATTAAATCTGCGGCGTATCAAAGCGCCTACTACTCATTCATCAGCTGCTAAAATGTTTTCCAAAACAAAATCCGAGCTTACTTAATAATTCTAACTTTCAATACACCTTCAATTGCTTCCAGTTTCTTAACAATTTCCGGGGTTGCAGGGGATTCAATATCGAGCATCGTATAGGCCCACTGTCCCCTACTCTTATTAATCATGTCTGGAATATTGATGTTTTCTTTAGCAAAAACTGATGTGAGTTGACTTAGCATGTTCGGAATATTCCTATTATTTATTGCAACACGTCCGACTTGGGCACATACCCCCATATCACAGTCCGGATAGTTTACTGAATTTTTGATATTTCCATTTTCAAGATAGTCCATTAATTGTGTAACTGCCATAACTGCGCAGTTTTCTTCTGATTCATTAGTAGAAGCTCCTAAGTGAGGAATTGCGATAACACCTTTCACACCTGCTATCTTTGCAGTCGGGAAATCTGTTACATATTTGTCAACTTTTCCAGACTCTAATGCTTCGATCATGTCGTCGTCATTGACTAGAGAATCTCTTGAAAAGTTCAGTACTCTAACTCCATCCTTCATGACAGCAAAAGCTTCTTTATTGAGCATGCCCTTAGTTGAATCTGTTTGAGGTACATGTATCGTAATAAAATCACATTCTCTATATATTTCCTCCAGAAACTTGCAATGCTTAATATCCCTTGAAAGATTCCAGGCTGCCTTAACCGAAATAAATGGGTCATATCCGTAAACTTCCATACCTAAAACATGCGCTGCATTAGCCACCCGGACTCCTATAGCTCCAAGTCCTATTACTCCAAGTTTTTTCCCTTTTATTTCTCCTCCCGCAAACTTGGATTTCTTTTTTTCAACAAGTTTAGCAACATCCGGATCTTCTTTAACTGAATCTACCCAATTAATTCCTCCGACAATGTCCCGGGAAGAAAGCAATAATCCAGCGATAACAAGTTCCTTTACTCCATTGGCATTAGCGCCCGGAGTATTAAATACTACAATTCCACTTTCGGCACATTTATCAAGAGGGATATTATTTACGCCAGCTCCAGCTCTCGCAATAGCCTCTAAAGATTTTGGCAACTCCAATTCATGAACACTTGCACTTCTTACAAGCGCTGCGTTAGCTTCATTGAAGTTATCCACCTTTACATAATTATCAGTCAATATGTCTACCACGACACTTGATATAGAATTTAAATAGTTGATCTTAAACATATAACACCCCTTAATTATTACTATTTGTTGCTTCTCTAATTTTCTCAAAAATAAATCGAGGTCCAAACACCGTCATAAGTATTAGGTAAAGTTGTGTGGGTTGTGAAAGATATCGCAATAGTTATTTTACTTCATCCGCAAGGAAAATGCAACAAGTGCATGGAATTGGATTCTGAATTCTTTCCAAGATTTCAGGTGCGAAATCCTGCCCTCTCGAAACCAAGCCATTCCTTCGTTCTCTCTTCGGAAAAATACAAAATTCACGATCAAAATATAGAATCTCGGTTTCTTGAACATGATATTTAATAATCATAAGAATATACAACTTATAGCCCATTTGGCGCCCAATATTCAGTATTTCTTCAAGTCGCTCCTGATAACTATCATCAGCTACCTCGATGGCTGCTATTCCAATAGAGCCATGTTGATATTCCTTCAGCGAGTTTCTCAGGATGTCTTTAATGGACATCATCTGAATGTTGATCGGTTTAAGGATCATTTCCGCAATGCTTTCCACCGACTCGGAAATTGTATATTCCTGGTAAAGATACTGAATCATCTTGATATCACGTTCGCTTGTTTTGCGCCCCTTAAGTCCTCTTGTATCACTTAATATCCCAAAAGCTAAAGCCCTCGCTTGCCGTTCCGTTAGACGAATCCCTTCCGCTCTACTTATTTCAGTTATCAATGTGCAGGTAGACCCTACCCGCTCAATCATTTTATGCACAGGGCTTAGCCCAATATCTTGATGGTGATCTATGATCATATAGGGTATTTGCTTTATTCCGAGTTTTCCATAAGACTCCTCCGGATTATTATGATCCACCAAAATGAGGTCTGAGTTTTCCAGTTCTATTCTGGAAACGATCTCGGGAATTTCAATATTTCCAATGTGCTCTAAAATCTGAATCGTAGATTCTTTCATCGCCTTAGGATTAATCAGGACCGCCTTCGAGGGATGTCCCAGAGCAGTCCATATTTCCGCAAAAATAACCGACGATAAGATAGAGTCCAGATCTGTATAGGAATAATTGTGTCCCATGACCAAAAACATTTCTGTCACCTTCTGTCAAGTATTTTCTACGACCAGGAATCTCAAAAAAATTATGTCATTCAGCATAATTTGTTTAGATTTTATAACCAGGTTATGGGGATGGTTACGTTTTTATCATTAATACGAACGATCTTGTCATACATACAAACAATGCCCCCAGTCCCTACCGTTACCCCTTTGATTTTTTCAAACACTGAAAAATTTTCGATATGTTCCTTGCCTGGATTGGCAGTTTTTTTTATTTCGACAGGATAAAGCAAACCATTCTGTTCTATTATAATGTCGATCTCTTTAGCATCCTTATCCCGATAATAATAGAGCGATGGGTCTAAAACGCCAGCATTACAATAGCTTTTAAGCACCTCAGCTACCACAAAGGTTTCGAAGAATGCTCCTGACATAGCGCCTGCTTCAAGCACCTCAGGTGTAGTCCATTTTGTAAGATAGGCAGCGAGTCCAGTGTCGAGGAAATATAGCTTCGGCGTTTTTACTGCTCTTTTGGTAACATTGTTATAATATGGTTGCAGTAAATATACTATGTTTGACGTAATCAAGATTGAAAGCCATCTGTCAGCAGTAGGCACACTTATTCCTACCTCATTAGCCACAGAAGACAAATTTAGCATTTGTGATGTTCTGCTTGCCATAGCTGTCATAAACTTTATGAATTTTAGTTCATCACCAACCTGGGTGAGATCTCTCACATCGCGTTCGATATAGGTTTTAGTGTAGGCAGCATAAAACATCTGCCAATCAAACTCATCTGCATACATAGCTGGCATTGAGCCCTTGTGGATAATTTCCCATATTTCTTTATAATCCGCTGGTTTTGCTGACAGCTTCCTTTTTGCAAAGTATTCTTCAATCGGCACAAAAAATTCATTAAAAGGATCATTCTTAATTTCACGAAGGGATAAACCCAGTAAATTAATGATTCCGATCCTACCGGCTAGACTCTCACTGACATTTTTCATCATCTTAAACTGTTGTGAGCCTGTTAGAAAAAATTGCCCCTTATTGCCACTTTCATCGGCAATCATTTTGATATAGCTAAATAAGTTCGGTGCATACTGTATTTCATCGATGATTACCGGTGGTGGTGTAATTTTAAAAAAGCTGCCTGCTTCCCCAAGGGCACTTTGAAGTAAAATTGGGTCATCAAGGGTTAAATATGAAATTTCACTTTTCATGTGTTTTAGCACTGTTGTTTTACCAACCTGTCTTGCGCCTGTAATTAAAACAGTAGAAAATATTTTCGCGGCTTTATTGATAGTATTTTCAATAGTTCGATTAATGTATTTCATAGCCATCCCCTGACTAATTTAATATCTAATATCATTATAGCCTGGTATGGTAAGGATTTCAAGTATTATTGGTGATACCCCCTCAATCTGCGGCAGGTCATCGTTCATGGTAAAGCCCTTGATGAAGTATCCCTTAAGTCTTTGGGTTGTCCAAATCTAAACTGTGTACCTCGATGTGATTTAACTCGATAACCAACAGATATGATTACATCAAGGTTAAGAATCTGCATAATGAGATTGTTACGAAACTTGAGATTATCACAAACGGTGGTGTGCTAGCCCAAAAAAGAGGGAATATACCTTCGAAGTGGCGAACAATCCTCCCAATATATCTTGAATTTGCAAATAAAGTGGGGGTGTAAAACTTGAAAACAAGTTTCGTTACACCCCCATATTGTGCGTCCGTAAGAACAGCTCATTCGCTGTTCGTGGGACTGTTAAAATTCTATCTTAAGCAAGTAGTAGGTTAAGATATCAAGCGGTGAAGAACCGCAGCCTATCATCCCCCGACTTATCCAAAAGGGAAACCAAATGGGGAGTGCAGCATGTCGGAGTATGCGGGACAATCGAGCTTCACGAACGTCAGCGCAGAGGGATGAAAAATTGCGACCTGTGCGCTATATACGGAGAGGATGGCTGTCCCGTTTTTGGTCAAATATTCCCTGTTTGTTGGGGTACATAAATCGGGTAAAACGGCAATTCTACAGGGGAATCCATTGTAAGGCCATTGATTGGCGGATAGAAATTGGCTACCAGGATGCGGCTCAGACAGCGATTGCAGCAGGCGCTTTTTGGACGATGTTTGGTTTTGCACTTGCCGCCCTTTATCAACAAGTGACGGTCGAGGTCAGTCGTCCAGCATTAGTAGTTATCCCGCAATTTAAGAATGCAGGGTTTCTATGTGATCTGCAATGCATATTCCAATCAAGAATCGGCCATATTATTTTTGGAGGATTTAATGTATTGAGAATTTTAAGGCGAGGTATAAGGGGGTAGACGTGCACATGGGTAATCATCCGATTGAATCATTGATGAAAACGGCCATGGAGAGTATCCAACAAATTGTTGATGTTAATACGATTGTTGGAGAGCCGGTAGAA
>JBAQLX010000505.1:0-6277 GCA_049302315.1 Desulfosporosinus sp. | reverse complement strand
GCGTAAGATGCTTCAATGACTAACCCTTCTTTAAATACATGAAATACATGAAATACATGCCAAAAATAAGCACATCAACATAATGAACATTAAACATAACCATAAACAATATCAAACATAAAGATATAAGCATAAACATTTTCGACGTCATTATATCGAATTGAAAGACTTGGGGCAAGTTTTGCCAACTCAGAAGATCATCAGACTAAAAAACCCTCTGCTCACCCCAAAACTGCCATACCGTCAAAAATGGATAGGGGTTGATCCATTGCCCGTTCGGGAGTTCAATGCCAAAATGAAGATGATCTGGAGTTGTTAAAGCATCGCCTGTATGGCCCATGGCGCCCAAAGGATCCCCTGCTTGAACGCGTTGCCCTTTTATAAGCGCAGGAGAAATAGCTTGGAGATGAGCGTAATAATAATAATTCCCATCATTTCCGCGTATACCGACACGTTCTCCGCCCAAGCGGTTCCACCCTAATTGCTCAACTTTCCCCCCACAGATACTGACAATGGGAGTCCCTTCTTCGCCAAAAAGGTCGGTCCCTTCATGCCTGCGTTTTCCCCCTTCACGATCTGCTCCAAAACTATCTTCAAACCATATAGTTCCAATAACGGGAAATCTATACTTGTTAGGATGATAGTAAGCATATTTCTTGAGAATTTCCCGATGTCTTTGAACAATTTTTCGCGTATTAGGCGAGAGTAATCCCCAGTTTAGATCCGAAAAAGGAACATTGTTCTTAAGCTGTTCAATCAGCGGTTGTGCTTCCCTTTCCGTAAGTGTCGAGCGTATAGCTAATAATTCCTCCAAGACAATTGTCGGAGATGTTCGATTTTCATTTAGACACCGTTTTACTAAGGACGGTGACAGAGAAGTTAAATATGGATAGATATCTGAAAGAATAGTGGGCGGACGGTGCAGTTCCTGCCAGGCTACTATGGCCACAATAATGAGTAACCCCAACTGAGCCGGTATTCGTTTCAGCTTCGATGGAAATTTCATGGTCCCCTCCCCACTTTCTTCTGTTCTTTGAGATTAACGAACATTTGTTTGCATTTTATTTCGATGGATGGTAAAATATTTGTGAAAAGATGGGGGTGTGCGATTATGTATCCGGATTTATCACTGCGGCAAACGAAAATTCTAGAATTCATAAAACAGGAAATACGAAAAAAAGGATATCCGCCAGCCGTACGGGAAATTGGCGAAGCTGTCGGGTTGCTGTCCAGCTCTACAGTGCATGGCCATCTGCAGACGTTAGAAGACAAAGGATATATTCGACGTGATCCCACAAAACCTCGGGCGATCGAGATTTTGGATAGTTCAAGTGAGGTACTCGAGGGCAAAAAAGTCGTTCATATACCCGTTGTCGGCCGTGTCGCTGCTGGGCAGCCTATTCTGGCAGTAGAAAACATTGAAGGAACCTTTCCCCTTCCGGCTGATCTTGTTCGCCAGGATAACGTCTTCATGCTTAGAGTTCAGGGGGAAAGTATGATTGATGCTGGCATTCTAGATGGAGATTTTATTATTGTCCGTCAACAGAATGAGGCTCGAAACGGGGAAATTGTCGTCGCGTTAATTGGAGATGAAGCAACTGTCAAACGCTTTTTTAAAGAAAGAACTCTTATTCGACTTCAGCCTGAGAACTCATCCATGGAACCGATTTATTCTCAGGATGTCTCGATTTTAGGGAAAGTTGTCGGTGTTTTTCGTGACCTTCAGTAAAATTACCTTGATGCTTCATTGTATGCGCAGACAAATGTTTTTAGATGGAAAAAAGGGGAGCAGATGGATGTTACCATCAATGCTCCCCTTTTTGTTATCCTTGCAAATTAATCTTGAGAAATTTTACAGTTTTGTTTATCCTGAAAACGTTCCAACCCTAAGGATATTAAACGGTCGAGCAATTCAGAATACGGAATTCCTGACGCCTCCCAAAGTTTTGGGTACATTGAGATTTCGGTAAATCCCGGCAAAGTATTAATTTCATTCAGGAAGATCTCATTTTCGGGGGTTACAAAGAAATCGACCCGACTCAGCCCACAGGCCCCTACGGCGCGGAAGGCTTCTATTGCCATTCCCTGAAGACGCGCAATTAGAGCTTCATCGAGAGGCGCTGGAATTATTACGCTGGAGCCAATATTAGAATACTTTGCTTCGTAAGTATAAAATTCTTGTGCCGGTTTAACTTCGCCAGGAAACGAGGCTTTGGGAGAATCATTTCCCAAAACGGCGACTTCAATTTCCTTGCCCTTAATATTTTCTTCGACAACAATTTTACGGTCAAATATGGCAGCAACATTCAAGGCAGCCAATAACTCCGCACGGTTGTGCGCTTTGGATATTCCCACACTGGACCCTAGATTAGCAGGCTTGACAAAACAGGGGTAACCTATCTTTGCTTCAATTTCATTAAGGCAGGTTTCCCGTCCACTAAGTAAGTCTGAACGCAGTAAGGTCAGATAGCGGGCTTGAGGTAGATCCTTCTCACGAAAGACGGCCTTCATCCGATCTTTGTCCATCCCGAGAGAGGACCCTAAAACCCCGGAACCTGCATAAGGTACATTTGCCATCTCCAGTAAGCCCTGGAGGGTTCCATCTTCCCCATACGGACCGTGGAGTACCGGGAAAATAAGGTCAAATTGTCCTTGGTTTGGTAGCGTTTGGCCGTCTAAGGCCATAAAATGCGGGTTTGTTGGATCAATGACCAGCGTAACCTGCTGTGTCTGGTCAGCTGAGGGAAACCCTTCTTTTATCAGAGTTTCTGGAAGAAGACCCCAAAACCATTGACCTTGTTTATTAATCCCGATCGTTTCTACATGGTAGCGAGTTCGATCAATAGCCTTGAAGATAGACTGGGCTGAATTTAAAGAAACTTCATGTTCTCCTGAACGTCCGCCAAATAAAAGAACCACCCTTAGTTTATGGTCTTCCATAAGCACCATCCTCTCAATTAATTAAATATAATCATTGCCCGCTCTATATTACCCCAATCCTTAAAGGAGACGAAATTGGTACTGATAGAAGTATATGCTTAAAAAAGAAAAAGGCTCCCACCTAACGGGCAAGAGCACCTATTTGATCAACTGGCCAATAGCGAAATAGAGTTCGGCCGGTTATATTTTGGGCAGGTAAAAAGCCCCACTCCCTTGAATCAGCACTATTGTTACGATTATCCCCCATAACGAATACTGTATCTGCAGGAACAACGAGCGGTCCGAAATTATTTTTTGATTTATCTAGGACATAAGGTTCATAAAGGGGTTGATCATTTACATAGGTAGTGTGATTACGTATTTCTACTTTATCTCCGGCCAAACCAACTATCCGTTTAATAAAATCCTCAGTTGCGTGGGCGCTCGGTGGCGGGTGAAAAACAATGATATCTCCATGATTAATTTGGTCAAAGTGTTTGAAGAAAAACTTATCTACGATGACTCGGTCTTCCAGTTGAATCGTCGGCAGCATTGAACCGGTAGGGATTTTGCGAGCTTCAATAACATAGGTGCGCAATACCCATGAAAGGGCAAAAGCAATCAGAATGATTTCAATAAGTTCAAATAAAAAACGCATTATGCTTTTCGGTGACTCTGAATCTCCCATAATTCACCTCTTTCTATCCTTTCATATTAAGGCACATTCAAGAAAATAACAAGTCAGTATGCTAAGTCTATTTTGAACTATTTTACTAGTCTAAAAGTCCTTGTCGGCATAAATTTAGGGCTGCTAAAATATTGCCCATCTGGACATAAGTGTTGGATATACCACCTTGCTGATAGACAATATAGGGTTCTCGGAGCGGACCGTCCGCAGAAAATTCGCTGGTCGCACCTTGAATAAACGTACCTCCTGCCATGATGACTTCGTCTTCATACCCAGGCATTCCCGAAGGTATGGGTAAAACATGAGAATCTACGGGTGAGCCCTTCTGAAGGCCCTGACAGAAGGAAATCATCTTAGCCCGTGAGCCAAGTTTCACGGCTTGAATAAGATCTGTGCGTGGCGCTTCTGGTTCAGGATGCACTTCGAACCCCAGAGCTCTCCAAAATGCCGCCGAAAAAACGGCGCCTTTGATGGATTCAGAAACAGTTAATGGGCTAAGAAATAATCCCTGATAAAATAGGCGCTGCCATTCCAAGGTAGCGCCCATATGCTCGCCAATTCCTGGCGCCGTCAAGCGCTGGGCTGTAAGTTCAACCAAATCTGAGCGACCAGCCACATATCCGCCGGTCGGAGCAAGACTGCCCCCCAGATTTTTGATCAGCGAACCGGCCATTAAATCTACCCCGATATCACCGGGTTCCTGCTTTTCGACCAGTTCTCCGTAACAGTTATCTACGAATATAAGCATTTGAGGATAGCTGGTTCTTACATAATTAACCAGTTCCTTGAGCTGAGATATCATCAGTGAGTTCCGCCACGCATAGCCGCGTGAGCGTTGAACCATCAGCATACGGGTTTTATCTGTTATGGTCTTGCTTAAAAGTGCATATTGTAGTTTACCTTCGGAATCCAGAGGAATAGTTTCATAGGATACGCCGAAATCTATCAGGCTCCCTTGTCCTTTTCCCCTTAACCCGATGACTTCTTCCAATGTATCGTAGGGGGGGCCGCTGACAGAAATAAGATGATCTCCTGGGCGCAAAACACCAAATAAGGCGGCAGCAATAGCATGAGTACCGGAAACCAATTGACCTCGTACAAGCGCTGCTTCCGTGCCCAAAATACGCGCAAACACGCGGTCCAGGACTTTACGGCCTGAATCACCTAGCCCATAACCGGTTGTTCCCTGTAAATGATACGCGGAGACACGTTCTGCTTGAAAGGCTTTCAGGACCTTTTCGTGATTATGTACTGCAGTTTCCTGTATCTCTGGAAGCTGACGTTGGAGTGTTTCTTCCGCAGCAGAAACTGCTTTACGAAGGAACTCCGGCCAATTAGGATCTAAATACAAACGACTTCCTCCTTCTATCCAATCGTAAGACTCCCACTTCTACAAGTGGGAGAGGTACACCTTATTCTGCTTCGGTGGGGGTAGACTCCGACTTCGCCGCCAGGAATTCCTTTTGGGACGTGCGGCTTCGGCGAAACCCTCCACTGGAGGCTTTCGTCACCGAAGACTCGATGTTCAACTTTAGTTGAACGAGTTCACTGTAACGGTACCTAACGTAAAATCAGGTTAATAATAAGCTGAGGTGATTCCAAACTGGTTTTAGAGAGTCTCTTCGTATGAGTGACAACTCGATCGGATTGGGAAGGCGCTCTACCAGCTCGGAAAGATCTTCTTCAGCCAAGACTTTATCGACCTTATTCAACAAAGTAATCCTGGGTTTATCATCGCACCCCAGTTGTTTCAGCGCCTCATGCACAGTCTCAGCGTGTTGGAGCGCTTGCGGATGGCTCGCATCAACAATATGTAATAAAATATCCGCTTGTTGGACTTCTTCAAGCGTTGCTAAAAAAGCCCGAAGCAGTTGGGTTGGCAATTTTCGAATAAACCCAACAGTGTCGCTCAGCAGAATCTCCTGGGATGAGTCTACTCTGATCCTACGAACAATCGGATCCAAGGTTGCGAATAATTTATTTTCACCGCTGGGTATGTCGGACCGACTACCGGATTGCTCCATTGCTGCTTTCAAAAACGTTGTTTTCCCAGCGTTCGTATACCCGACTAAGGCGACTGTTGGTAGGCCACTTCTCGTTCTTTGACGACGCTGGACATTTCGATGCTGTAAGATCTGCTTCAATTCTTTTTCCAGTTGAGTAATGCGCTCTCGCATGCGCCTACGGTCAAGCTCCAATTTCGTTTCACCTGGGCCGCGCGAGCCGACGCCAGCTCCTAACTTAGAGAGAGCTTGTCCTTGGCCAGATAAATAGGGTAATAAATGTTTAAGTTGGGCCAATTCGACTTGGAGTTTGCCTTCGCGGGACTGAGCACGTTGCGCAAAAATGTCCAGGATTAATCCCGTACGATCTAATACTTTAAGCCCGGTTTTCGTCTCTAAGGTTCGTAACTGTGTCGGAGATAGTTCATCGTCACAAATCACTACATTGGCCTCAGTTTCCTGTGCACGGTGAACTAATTCTTCGATTTTTCCGCTCCCTAAATAGCTGCGGGACTGACCATATCGGCGTAGTTGGACCAACTGCCCAACTACGTCTACGCCGGCTGAGCGAGCCAGCTCTCGTAGTTCAGTTAAATCTTCAAGGTTGTCCAGTTCACTGTCTACCAGCGCTATTAGGTAAGCGCATTCTTTCCTGGGCGCCGTTTCA
>JBAQLX010000504.1:0-3846 GCA_049302315.1 Desulfosporosinus sp. | reverse complement strand
TCTGCTTCGGTGGGGGTAGATTCCGACTTCGCCGCTAAGAATTCCTTTTGGGACGTGCGGCTTCGGCGAAACCCTCCACTGGAGGCTTTCGTCACCGAAGACTCGATGTTCAACTTTAGTTGAACGAGTTCACTTACGTTTCCATACCGAGGAGTCTGGCAATCTCACGAACGAGATGTCGGGCAACCTCGAGTTTGCTCAGCTGAGGGAAATCTATTCTTCTTCCGTCAGGGAAGAGAAAACTGACAATGTTTGTTGGGCTGCCAAAGCCAGCGCCCGGTTTGGTGACATCATTGGCTACCAAAAGATCTACGTTCTTCTTTTGCATCTTTTGTGTGGCGTTTGCCAGGAGGTTCTCCGTCTCAGCTGCAAACCCAATGAGAACCTGGGACGTTTTCTTCCGCCCAAGTTCGGCTAAAATATCCGGGTTCGGTACCAACTCAAGGGTGCAGCTTGTCCCTGTTTTTTTAATTTTTTGTTCAGCCTCAACCGATGGTCGATAGTCCGCCACCGCTGCCGCCTTAATGACCACATCCATTTCGGGAAAAAGCCCCAGGACTGCATCGTACATCTCCAGGGCGGTCTGCACTGATATCCGGGACACACCATGAGGAGTTTGTAAATCCGTTGGCGCACTGACCAGGATGGTCTCCGCACCGGCTTCCTGCAACGCTTGAGCAATGGCATATCCCATCCGCCCAGAACTCCTGTTGCCTAGATAGCGAACCGGATCAAGCGGTTCCTGGGTTCCGCCCGCAGTCACCAAGGCTTTCTTGCCTTTTAACCAAGCCAACCCCGCAAAAAACCGGGTTAAGGATTCCACTATCTCCGCCGGTTCGCTCATGCGTCCATCCCCATCTGTTCCACATGCTTGAAAACCTGTGTCAGGACCAATAACATGGACCCCGCGCTCCTTAAGGAGCGCCAAATTAACTTGGGTCGCAGGATGATGATACATCGCATGATTCATGGCCGGTGCCACAAAAATCGGTGCGCGGGCAGCTAAAAGTACCGTCGAAAGAAAATCATCCGCTAACCCTGTTGCCATCTTGGCCAATATATTGGCCGTAGCCGGAGCAACAATGACTGCATCAACGTGCTCCGCCAAGGCGATATGCTCTACATTCCAAAGTTTAGGCTCGTCGAAAAGATCTAAATACACTGGGTTCGATGAAAGACTCCGCAGTGTAAGGGGAGTAATAAATTCTGTCGCCGACTTCGTCATCGCGACGTGCACTTGGGCATGCAACTTATGTAAGCGCCTAACAACTTCCGCTGCTTTATAAGCGGCAATTCCGCCGGTAATTCCAACGAGGATTTTTCTCTCTGTTAACATCACTAAATCTCTTCCGGGGTACATTCATAGGTAAATTTGGAATGAGCAATCTCCTCGAGTGCAATACTGACCGGCTTCACACCCTTAGCTAAATCCTCATGCTTCCCCTCTTCCATTATTGTACGCGCCTGCTTGGCAACAACTACGACCAACGTGTATTTGCTATCCACCTTACGCATGAGCAGATCAAGTGAAGGTTGTTTCATTAAAACTCCCCCTTAAAAACAAACGGTTTTCGTTTAACCCGACATTTTTCTGCTACAAGGATACTTTTGAGTTTTTCGACAGCCATAGGAACTTCATCATTAATAACTACGTAATCATACTCACCTACATATTCAAGTTCCTGAATTGCCGTGGCTAAGCGTTTCTGAATGACTTCCTCAGTCTCAGTTCCTCGTTTGTGAATACGTTCAGAGAGAACATCCAAGGAAGGCGGAATAATAAATGTGAAAACCCCTTGAGGAAATCGCTTTTTGATTTGCATCGCCCCTTGAATTTCAATCTCTAAAATAACGTCCAGTCCTTCCTGGATCGCTTGTTCAACAATAAAGCGTGGTGTTCCATAATAATTATTGCAAAACTCGGCCCATTCCAACATTTCGTCACGAGCGAGCATAGCTTGAAATTCCTGCCGCGTATGAAAATAATAATGGATCCCTTCCACTTCACCCGGGCGAGGGCAGCGCGTCGTCGACGAGACAGAATACCTCAGTTTGGGCATTTGGCGCAGAAGTTCTTGACAAATCGTCCCTTTGCCTGACCCTGAAGGTCCAGATAAAACAATTAAGAGGCCATGATTTATTTCCACTCTACACCCCTAGTCTGCCGGATCTTCTACGTGGGTATTGGAATCTTTTGTGGAAAGACGATTAGCCACTGTTTCCGGTTGGACTGCGGATAGAATTACATGCTGGCTATCACAGATTATCACAGCGCGTGTACGTCGACCATAAGTAGCATCAATGAGCATACCCGCATCCCGTGCTTCTTGAATAATACGTTTGATCGGGGCGGATTCCGGGCTCACAATCGATATAATTCGGTTGGCGGATACGATATTGCCAAACCCGATGTTAATTAGCTTAATACCCAAGATGACGAATCCTCCATTACTCCAGATTCTGAATTTGCTCACGCACTTTTTCCAATTCACTTTTCACACTAACAACCTGTCGCCCAATTCTTAAATCATTGGCTTTTGAACCAATGGTATTGATTTCCCGGTTCATTTCCTGAACTAAAAAATCAAGTCTGCGTCCCACCGAGTCGTTGCTTCTCAGCGCGTCTCGCCCTTGAGCTAAATGACTGTCCAAGCGAACCAACTCTTCCGTGATCGATGCGCGATCCGCAAAATAAACCACTTCGTTGGCCAGTCGAGTCGCATCCAATTCAACCTCGCCTAAAAGCGTCTGTATGCGGTCCTGCAAGCGTTCCTGATAATCTGATACGACAAATGGCGCGCGCTCAGCAATCAGTTGCAGATACTTGGCAATAAGATCGAGCCTAAGGAGTAGATCGAACGTTAATTTTTCTCCTTCAATACGGCGCATTTGCCCTAGACTATCGGAGGCAATCCGAAGTGCCTCAGCGCACACTCCCCATAAAGCATCGAGATCGATTTCCGGCTCCGCAACTGAAAGAATTTCCGGTAAAGAGACTAAACGGTAAATGTCCGTTTCATACACTGTATGTAGAGCTAAAGCGAGATCTTCCAATGTCTTATCATACGACAGCGCCAAATCTTTGTCAACCTTCACTAATCTCTTCATTCCTTCAGTTTCCACCACATTAACATGCACTTCAATCCGACCGCGCTGGAACTTCCCTTGTAGTATTTTTCGTATTCGTTCTTCAAAACTGCTAAAATTACGCGGCGTTCGCACCATTATTTCCAAAAACCGATGGTTAACCGATTTCAGTTCGATAGAAAACTGATAACCGCTTCCGCTTGCCTCACCCCGCCCGAATCCCGTCATGCTATTTGCCATACGCCCCCTGGCGAATCAATCCGCCAGGCCATTCACCCCCTACTAGTGAACTCGTTCAACTAAAGTTGAACATCGAGTCTTCGGTGACGAAAGCCTCCAGTGGAGGGTTTCGCCGAAGCCGCACGTCCCAAAAGGAATTCTTATCGGCGAAGTCGGAGTCAACCCCCACCGAAGCAGAATAAGGTGTACCTCTCCCACTTGTAGAAGTGGGAGTCTTACGATTGGATCAAACCGTGAAGAAGAAAACTGGATAGTGGAGGGCATTCTTATTCTCAAACTTATTTCCAGGGAGTAGAGGAGATTTTATAATGAGTTCGAAAAAAGTTAAATTGGCCTGGGATGAACTTGTAATGTCCGAGAAGGAACGTCAAGCGATGACTGAATACTTGGCCTTTCTAAGTGAAGGGAAAACTGAGCGGGAATCTTGGCAGCTCCTGGAGCGATGGGCCCAAAAAGCAGGCTTTAGAGCTCTGGATGAGGTGATGGACTTTAAACCCGGGCAAAAGGTCAGTCTGGCAG
>JBAQLX010000503.1:0-6083 GCA_049302315.1 Desulfosporosinus sp. | reverse complement strand
CTGTATTTCAATCACTCTACAATATCCTATTGTTGGCAATAAAGGAGCTTTGCGCAAAGTTTTAGCAGGTTCAATAGTGCTGTCTGCTTTTAAATCCATAAATTTTCTTTAAAACGATTTAATCCCGCTTCGTTTTTAATTCCCTCGAATTCGGGGGAATTAAAATTTGGATTGTACATTTCTTCCCATATTCCTAAAAATTCAATGGTATTTTTGTTCCGAAGCCACTTCTCGATTAAAGCCGATCCGTTTTCTATGTTTCTGACCATATCTGTAAGAGAGATATAGTCCTTTTCTTCAAATTGAACTACTGCAATTTCAGTTCCATCTACTGTCATTTTTTTAGCCAATTACTACACTCCCTTCATTTTCCAAAGCTGCCGATTCCGATAGGTTTAGATGAATTCGTATCTAATTATGGCCAATTCGCCTCAATTAAATTATACCAAACATTTGTTCTCTCGTGCAATAAAAGAGATTTATTTTAAGCAAGTAATGTCTTTTGGTAATGTCTTTTCTGTTCGCAATTATTGCGAATTATACTAACCAAAAGGACATTGTATAGCATAAAACAAGCCCCTCAGCTTGTTTCTTCTGCGTTGGATTTTACCCCGATCAATCTTTGTCAGAGGCTTTACCCTCCATTTTTATTAACAATTATTAGTATAACACAGGTTCAGTAATTCTGGAATGGCCTCCTAATAATGAATATAGTTGACATCGGAAACTAATCGCGATATAATAGTCAACAATGGAAACTAAGACGCGAAATGGAGGTCAGGCAATGAATGGAAAGATACCGGATATATATAATTTGATCCAAGAGTTATCTTGGCATTTCGGGAACCATGGGTTTAATGGTGAGTGCTGTGGTGATTTATCTTTGGTTGAATTTATGGCACTGAAAAAAATCGATGAATGCAAAGAAATTACAATTCAAGAAATAGGCAATGCGATCAACTTCACAAAAAGCGGAGCAAGTAAAATCATAGACCGTTTAGAAAGCAAAGGGTATGCAATACGTGCGAATTCCCCTGTTGATGGGCGTGTGTGCTGTGTATTGACAACAGAAAAAGGAAGGGGAACTTTATCTGGAATTGTAAAGCAGCACACTTTAAATTTAGATAAATTTTTGAGGGAAATTGAGCCTCAAAAAGTTGATCAAATTCGCGAATCATTGATAATACTTATGGATGCGTTACAAAGTTACGAGGAGAAATAGCCATGCAGAAACAGGAGAATCAACGAGAAACAGGAAAAATCACCCTTAATATCGAAGGAATGAGTTGCTCCTGTGAGGCAAGCCTGATAGAAAAGAAACTTGGCTCTCTTGCAGGCATAGAAAGCTATGACGTTAACACCGTCTCCAAACAAGTCCGTGTTTTATACGACCCAGCCCAAGTTACCGTTCAGGACATCATCAGATCGATTTCCGAAACGGGAATGAATGCTTCTTTGGTACAGACCCGCAAGGAACGCAGTTCCTGGTGGAGAGAAAAGCAACAGTTGGCTCTCTGCGGCTGTGGTCTGGTCACACTCATCGGGTTTGCCGCGCAGTACCTCATGGGCGCTCCGGCGATGCTCTATAATGGGTTATTTGTTCTCGCCGTAGCCGTCGGAGTCTTTTATCCGGCCCGCAAAGCAATCCGCGCTCTGATTAACCTCACTTTCACCATTCATCTTCTCATGCTCATAGGAGCAGGCGGAGCGATGATACTGGGGATGTGGTCGGAAGCATCGATACTGATATTCGTCTATTCGCTGGGCGATGTGCTCGAATCCTATGCCGTTGACAAGGCAAGGGGGGCGATCAGGTCGCTCGTAGCTTTGATGCCGAAAGAAGCACTTGTAAAAAAAGATGGCAAAGAAGTGATAATGTCTACCGAGGATATAGAGGTTGGGAATATTGTTGTAGTCAGACCGGGAGAAAAAATACCTGTTGACGGAACAGTCATCCGGGGTAGTTCTTTCGTAGATCAGGCAGCGGTCACTGGGGAATCCATCCCGGAACAGAAGCATGTTGGCGATGATGTTTTTGCCGGAACCATCAACCAAAACGGGTCATTGGAGGTACAAGTCGATAAGCCTGTGGATGAGACAATGCTCTCCAAGGTCATCAGTTCAGTCGAGGAAGCGCAGGCCGAGAAGACTTCCTACCAAAACTTTGCCGAAAAATTCAGTCAATACTATACCCCCATAATGTTCATTCTTGGGGTTCTGGTAGCCACAATTCCGCCGCTGTTCTTTGGGCAGGATTGGTATCCGTTCATATACCGGGGGTTGGTCGTGTTCGTGGTTTCGTGCTCCTGTGGGCTTGCCATCTCGGTACCCGTGGCCGTGGTCGCAGGAATGTCTAACGCCGCCCGTAACGGAACGATCTTCAAGGGAGGCACCTATCTGGAGGTCGTTGACAAGGTGAAGGTAATTGCCTTTGATAAAACCGGAACACTAACCATAGGAAAGCCGGAGGTCACAGATGTCAAATGCTTAAATGGCATTTCAGAATCGGAATTACTAAGTTTGGCAGGATGTATCGAATCGAAATCAGGGCATCCAATCTCAGCCGCAATAGTTAGGAAGGCGAAGGAAAACGATAGTTTCTCCGATGATCTGACGGTGGAAGACTTCGAGGAGAAATCCGGTTTCGGATTACAGGCCACGATAGGCGGACGCCGCTATGTGATAAGTAGCCCCCGATTTCAGCAGGAACTGGGTGTATCTATGGAAAAAGTTCAGGAAGATGTCGCAGTTCTGGAGAGCCAAGGCAAGACCGTCGTCGCGATGAGCAGGGACGGCAACCTGCTCGGATTGCTGGCTATTGCTGATAAGATAAGACCGGAAACTAAAAAATCATTGCAACAGTTGAAAAAGGCCGGTATTTGGACGGTAATGCTGACCGGCGACAACGAGCGATGCGCCAAAGCCATCGCTGAAATGGCCGGTGTGGATGAATATTATGCAGGACTACTTCCTACCGACAAGGTTGATACTCTCAAAAAACTGAGAGAGAAATTTGGATCAGTGGCTATGGTTGGAGATGGCATCAATGACGCTCCTGCAATGGCTGTATCCAACGTTGGTATAGCAATGGGTGCTGCGGGATCGGATATTGCTATCGAGGCAGGCGATGTGGTTCTGATGTCCGATGACTTAGGCAAAATCGCTTATCTGCGCGGGCTTAGCAGACGAGCGATAAAAACGATCAAGCAAAACATCGTTGTGTCGCTGGTCAACGTCGCGTTCATGATCGTTATGGCAGTTCTGGGCTACCTCCAGCTGGTCATGGGGCTGCTCCTTAACGAAGCCAGCGCGGTCTTTGTGATTTTCAACGCCCTCAGACTATTGACATGGAAGGATAAGACACTGGAATCATAGCCAGAACCAAAAACAAGAAGTTTAGTAAACTAATAATAAAAAAGGGAGATTCAAGACAATGAAAAACGAAAACAACGACGAACAAGGATTTGCTACCATTAACTTCCAACTTCAAGGATTGAGTTGCGCCTGTGAGGGACAAATCGTAGAGAAGAAGCTAAAAAAACTAAAAGGAGTGAAGAACTTCAATCTGAACCCCGTCACCTTCAAAATGAAAATCAGCTATGACCCTGCACTGGTTACTACTGAAGAAATCCAGAGAGCAATCTCCAAAGGTGGAGCAAAGGCAGAGCTTCTGCCAAAACGTTAATTTGAGCAACTTTTACAAAGGCATGGTGCTAAGGTTCAATGCAGCTGTCACAAGGGGACGGTTCTATTGTGTTTTACAATTTTCTCACAATTCCGAAACTCAATCCGGTCAATCGGCTGATTTGTCGAATCGACAAGCCCTCCGCTTTTAACTCATTAACAAATCGCTCTCTTTGTCCAAGCTCTAACTTCTGGAATTCAGCAATATTCTTGCAGTTTGTCAACTTATATATTATCTCTTTTGCCCGGTCATCCGTAAGCCGAAAACTTTCATCATCCATATCCAAACACGAATCATCATTTGACTGGTTGTGGAATTCAATAAACTGCTCTCGTCCTATTATTCCCAAGGCAAACTCAATATCAGTCAGATGATTTTTCTCCGGTGTCACATATTCACAATAACTGCTGTACGCATAATCCTCGAGGTTCTTGCACAGACCAGAACGAACAGGGTTTTGATGAATATAGCGCAACACCGTTAAAAAGTAAGCATCATCCTCTACCGGCTCACTTTTATAACGATCCTGAAACAAATGGCCTCGGCGCAGGTATTTATAGTTATACCAATACACATACCTTCCGCCAATGCGTTTGAAGATTGTTCCTAACTCTTCCGCGCCGACCTTTATCAGCAGATGCACATGATTACCCATAAGACAGTAAGCGAGTACCGAGTATTCGCACACTGCCTTAAAATCTTTTAACGCTTCTATAAATATTTGATTATCTTCTTCATCTTCAAATATTTGCTGACCGTTGATCCCT
The DNA here is from genome assembly GCA_049302315.1 of Desulfosporosinus sp. Classification (GTDB taxonomy): domain Bacteria; phylum Bacillota; class Desulfitobacteriia; order Desulfitobacteriales; family Desulfitobacteriaceae; genus Desulfosporosinus. Next base: position 1,631 of record JBAQLX010000503.1, on the reverse strand, counting down.
CTCAACATTATGTGATAGATTCCGCTTTCACTCTTTACGCGCGCTTGTCTCGGCATTAGAATCACCCGGCTAACAGCGTATCATATCCGGCAAATTATATCAACACAATAGAACCGTCCCCTTGTGTGTGGAACCCTTGTGTGCCTGTGTGCCCTACACTTGACCGGAAGAAGTTCATGAATACACTTCTGCCACCTGCTGCAAAGGTAAAAAGAAAAATTACAGCAACCTCTTCGGCGACTACTCTTATAGAGATGTTCCGGCGGAAGCATTCCCCTATGGTACACAGCTCAAAGCAGAGAACGGATACAGCTACTCCATCGCAACACCTGAAAAAGCACTTTGTGACAAACTGTACGAACTAAGTCCTGTAAAGAATCTGTCTGAGCTCCGGGAATTACTCTTTGATAACTTGAGGATAGACCGGTCCGAATTGGAAAAGCTGGACAAGGAAACAATCGCAGAGATGAGTGAAAAATATCATTCAAACAATGTCAGATTTCTTGCCAAGCTTATAAGGAGGCTGCCATGAATACCGCTATAGAGGAAATGCTAAAAAAGTATAACACTGTCACTCAGGAAGAAAAGAAAAACGCAATGAAAGAAATCATGCAGGAGATCGCGCTTTGCGGATTGTCTCGTGCCGGCTTCTTCAAAAAAGCTGCTTTTTACGGAGGAACAGCCCTGAGGATTTTCTATGAGCTCGACCGTTTTTCGGAGGAACTGGACTTCTCGCTTCTGGCTGAAGACCTAAACTTCGATTTTTCATCTTTCTTTCCAATGCTTGAGAAAGAGGTCGCAGCATATGGTTTGAAACTCAGCATCAGTGAGAAAGAAAAAACGAGCGAATCCAACATTAAGTCGGCATTTCTGAAAGGAAATACCAAGGAGCACATTCTTCTTTTCTATGCCGACCAGAAGCTGGCGAATGCAATCACCGCCAACGAAACAATCAGGATCAAGTTTGAAGTGGACGTGAATCCGTCGGCGGGTGCCGGATATGAGCACAAGTTTCAGCTGCTACCCGCACCTTACGAAATCAGACTCTACGATATGCCATCGCTGTTTGCGGGAAAGATCCATGCAGTCATTTGCCGTGCATGGGAAAGCCGTATCAAAGGCAGAGATCTTTACGATTACATTTTCTATCTTTCCAGAAACGCAAGGGTCAATATGCCACATCTCAAAGCGCGTCTTGTTGGATCCGGTGTTTTATCCGACACCGATTCATTCAATATTGATATTCTTAAAGAGCTTCTATATGACAGGTTTGTTTCTATTGATTATGATTCTACCAAGGCTGATGTCCGTGGTTTTATTAAAGACAAAGACTCATTGAACATCTGGCATACGGAATTCTTCATGCAAATAACAGCCGGATTACAGGGGGAATTTTTTATTGAAATAAGGGAGCATATCTTGGTGCCACTGATGGTAAGAGATTTGAGCAGATTAGCATCTATTGTCAGCGATTCTTCCTTGATAGAGCGATTATTGATGCCAGTGGTTGTATATCCTATGTATCCAAGAGACATCTGAATGATGGAGACAGGACAGACGAGAAGTAAAAGGCTGGGATCCTCTATCTATGAGTTATCCCTCAAAGTTCAATAATTTATTTATATCTATAA